>NZ_MVQM01000040.1:0-30528 GCF_002067195.1 Pelotomaculum sp. PtaB.Bin117
AAAACGGTGGCCATGGCGATAAAAACAGAAATATACGTAATACGCCTTGTATTATATATATTAAACCCTCACTTCATTTGACACTCAGTAGGAAATGGCGTCCACCTTATTAGATTTTCCTTTAACGGCAATATTAAACTTATTCGGCACACATACGGCTATCTGGCCGGGCTGGCTGATCCATCCCGCTCTAACACATATTTGATTGGGACAGTCGGCCTCTTTAATCCTGGCTCTTCCGTTTTCAATTTCAACCACGTTATAATGCCCGTCCGCGTTAACTATTTTAATTTCCTCAGTGATCGCCTCAGACAAATTTATTGTCTGGTATAACTGGCCGTCTGCGTATATCTCCAGTCTCAGTTCCCCCTCCGTCATCTGGCGCCGCACCAGATGCGACACTCCAAAACTAATCAGCACCAGCGCCAGGAGTCCTGCCATAATGTAATAATTAAGGTTTTTCATGAACCTCACCAAGCATCATTTTTCACTGCTATATTTTAATGAACCAGCGCAATTTCCAATTTTATTTCTGATTGATAATCTGATAATCGCCACCGCCGGTGAATTCCAATTGATTCGCTAAATTATCGGTGAATGTCACTTGCTTATCCGCGTTGACAAAGATGGCCCCAACGCCTTGAATACCTTTGGCAAAACTCATCCCGCGCTGCTGACCCAGCACAAATAACGGTTTATTCAAAATATCGGCGTCGGTGGATGATTCTGCCACTACTGTGGTTTGTATTAAATCTCTGGCCTGTTTCCCGGTGGATGGATCGATAAGGTGGGAGTAACGGACACCTCCCTGTTCGAAATACCTCTCGTAATCACCTGATGTTACTACCGATGTGTCTTTTACCGACAATACGGCGATAAGTTTTTCCCCGTCGCGCGGATCCCGGACACCAACACGCCACGGTGAGCCGTCCGGCCTGGCACCCAAAGCATATACATTTCCCCCGGCATTGATTATAGCATGTTTTATGCCTAATTCCCTGAGAATCTTGGCAGCTTCTTCCGTGGCATAGCCCTTGGCGACACCGCCAAAATCCAAACTCATGCCTGGTTTTTGCAAATATACCGTTCCATTATCTGCATCAACTATGACTTTCCTGTAGTCTACCAAGCTCAGCGCCTTCTTAATCTGCTCGTCGGAGGGAACGTGCTGTTCGTCTTTTCCAAAACCCCACAGGTCCATAATTGGTCCAACTGTAATATCAAATGAACCGCCGGACAACTGTGCATAATAAAGTGAGCGCTGAACAATGTTGAGGGTATCGCTGCCAACCTGAACGGGCTTGATCCCGGCATTTTCGTTGATCCTGATCACATCGCTGGACGCAGAAGTATTTTTCCCTTCTTTGGGAAACCTGTCAGTTAAATCATTAATCCTTTTAAATTCGGCAAACGCTTTATCCAAAGCTTCCTTTCCGCTCTGCTTATCATCACTGTATACAGTTACCTGGACCAAAGTATCCATAACGAATTTTTCATCACTAAACTCCTGCAATTGCGCAGAATTCAGCTTACAGCCAGAACAAGCGAAAAGAATAAATAGTAAGCTTATAACCAGACTCCAACGCTTCAATTATTTTTACACCTCACAAAAATTGAGCTTCTTTCCCCAAAACCCCGGTTTCTGCCGTCACGTGGAAGCCTTTCTCTTGGCCGAAGCAAAAACTGCATAAGCTGTGTTATTTTGTCCGGAGCAGCTTTTTAATATGCCGCACAATACAAGATGGTGTAGTCCGCACTTTTAAAGTTTGTATGCTCTAAGTAGCGCAAACTACACCAACAATAATATAGTTGTCCAAAAAACATTTGGATAATCTCGTATAATTAAGTTGATATCTTAATTATACCGCAACTTTTTCCGCAGCAGAGCCCTTTACAACAGCTTCAATCGCTTTTGTGGGACATTTAGCAATGCATGTCGGATTATCGCACTTTTCAATACATATCTTGTGGTCAACTACTGCAAGGCTGTTCTGTATTTTGATTGCGTCATGCTCACAGTTCTTCTTACACAGGCCGCAGCCCAGGCAGGCAGCCGAGCAGTTTTTCTTGGCGACGGCCCCTTTATCTTTTGAGTTGCAATTAACACTGACTTTCGCGCCGATTAACAGCATTTGAATAACACCCTTGGGGCAGACAGATTCACACTTGCCGCAACCAGTGCACTTTTCCGGATCAACATAGGGAAGGCCGCTGGGCAGCATTGTCATCGCACCGAAAGGACAGTTCTTTACGCATGTCCCAAACCCGAGACAGCCGTATTGGCAGTTTTTCTGACCGCCTTGCAGCAAATTCGCCGCCGCGCAATCTTCAATTCCTCCATACTGGTACTTTATGACAGCTATTCCGGGGGAACCGGAGCACCTGACATGAGCGATTCTGGGTTCTATTTCCGCAGCAGCTTTGCCGGTCAACTCACCCACAATTTTTGCCACAGGAGCTTTACCGGGAACACACAGGTTCGGAGGCACATCTGCATTCAATACCACAGCTTCCGCATAGGCCATACATCCGGCATAACCGCAGGCGCCGCACTGGCCCTTTGGCAGTGCATCCTCAACCAAGTGTATCAATGGGTTTACTTCAATTGCAAACTTTTTATTCGCAAATGCGAGAATCAAACCAAAAACCACTCCCGTAAGCAGCATGACTACCAAAACCATTAGAGCAATTTGCATTAACTCACATCTCCTTTCCAGATGTTATAGAGATATCATGCCTGAAAAACCAAGGAAGGACAGCGCCAGCATACCCGCCAGAATAAAAGCCACCCCTAAACCTTCCAGCGGCTTCGGCACATCGGCCAGTCTCAGCTTTTCCCTCAAACTTGCCATCAGGACAAGGGCTACGCCGAAACCTGCTCCGGATCCAATAGCGTGAACAATACTTTTAGCCAATGAGAAACTGGACTCAACATTTAAAAGGGGCACACTAAGCACCACACAGTTAGTAGCGATTAACAGAAGGTAAACCCCCCACATATTGTATAGAGCCGGCGCATGCTTCTTAATAATCATCTCTAATAACTGCACAAAGGAGGCGATTAGCAGAACAAAAACAACAGTTGTCAGAAATGTTAATTTAAACGGCACTAAAACATAAGTGTAAACCAGCCAGGCCATTATCGAACTAAGAGTCATAACCGCCGTAACCGCCATGCCCATGCCTACAGACGCGTTTACGTTTTTGGAAACGCCAAAGAATATGCACAGGCCTAAAAATCTTGTCAAAACAAAGTTGTTCACAATTACTGCACTAATAAAAAGTGTTAAATATTCCACAATGCTCCCCCTCCCTAAGCCTTGGATTTTTCAATATGCTGGACCAACATTTTACATCCCGCAACCAGATAACCAATTAGGATAAAAGCGCCTGCGGGCAGGACTAGCATTAGCGGAGCGTTGTATGAAGCGGGCATGACCTGAATGCCTAAGAATGTGCCGCTTCCAATGATTTCACGGATAGCTCCGATTATCAACATGGCAATGAGGAAACCGGTCCCCATTCCCAGACCGTCAAAAAACGAACGGATAACACCGTTCTTGGAGGCAAAAACCTCCGCCCTCGCCAGAATTATGGCAAAAACCACAACAAGCGCCAAATAAATACCCAAGGCTTTATAAAGATCCGGCAAATATGCCTGCAATACCAACTGAGCCACAGTAACTATAGTGGCGATAGAGACAATATATACGGGAACACGCACTTTGGGGTTAACAAGATTTCTGACTATGGAAACGACTGTATTGTTGGCAGTAATCACAAACATGACGGTCAAGCCCATGGTTAGAGAAACAATTACAGAACTGGTAACTGCCAGCGCGGGGCAAAGGCTTAGCGCCAGGACAAAAATTGGGTTCTCCAATATTAATCCTTTATTAAATATACTCCATAATTCTTTCATAATTATTTCCCCCCTGTAAACTCTACAACTTCTTCGACCGCTTTTTTAACACCGTTAGTTACGGCTCTCGAAGAGATTGTAGCGCCAGTCATAGCCTGCACGTTCTCTTTGTCGGAAGGATCTTTCACAACCTGCAGATTTTCAATCTTCTTTCCGATAAGCTGGCTCTTAAAAGGATCCTTCCCCCCCTTGTCTCCAAGGCCAGGAGTTTCGTTGTGTTTGATGATGTCATAATTAAGCACTTTCCCCTCGCTTGTTACAGCCACGAGAAACTGTATAGGTCCTCCAAAACCTTTGCTTTCTGACGGCACTACATACGCTATGGTTTTTCCGCCTTTTTCCGCTTTATACCAGCCCTCATGGCCTTCTACCGGATTAAATTTATCCGCGTCCTGGACCAGGGCTTGCATCGCGGCGTTTTTCATATCTACAGCCTTTTGTGCCGCCGCGTCGGCTGTTGTATAGTAAACACCGGCAATTATTAACCCTGAAACTAAACAGGTCATGGCCAGGTTAAACGCGATTTTAAAGATGCTGTTGCTATTTTCATCACTGTGCCCGGACATTTAATTACCTCCTTGCTCCAAATTTTTTCGGCGTAACAAAGCGGTCAATCAAAGGCGTAACGCAGTTCATTAAAAGAATGGAATAACATACGCCTTCGGGATATCCGCCTTTTAAACGAATAAGGACGGTTAGCAGACCGGCGCCTAAGGCAAAAATAATTTGTCCCTTGCGGGTGATGGGAATGGTAACCATGTCGGTTGCCATAAAGAAGGCACCTATAATCAGTCCACCGGCCAACATGTGGAATACCGCGTCTCCCGTAAATAATCCGGACGGCCCGAATACCCAGGTTAAGATTCCTACCGTACCGATCATCACCACAGGGACTTCCCATTTTATATAACCTTTATAGATCAGGAAAAGGCCTCCAAGTATAAGCAAAACTGCGGAAGTTTCACCGATACTGCCGTTGCGCATGCCTAAAAACATCGCTTTGTACATATTGGGGGCATCGCCGAACGTTTCAATTAATTTGGCGTATCCCTGCTGTTTTAAAATATTCAGCGGGGTGGCGCTGGAAACCACATCAACTGGTGTGGTCATTTTTGTCCACGTGGTCATGGCCACAGGCCATGACACCATTAACGCGGCGCGGCCGATGTGCGCCGGGTTGAATATGTTGTACCCAAGGCCGCCCAAGGATTGTTTGGCAACGGCAATAGCCAAAAACGACCCGAATGCGGTCATATACCATGGAAGATTGGGAGGAAGACACATAGCTAGTAAAAGTCCGGTTAAAACTGCGCTGCCGTCCTTTATTGTCACTTCTTTTTTTCTAATTATTTGTACTAAATATTCAGTTGCGACCGCCGATACGACTCCCACCAGCATGGTGATTATGGCGGGCATACCGAAGTACCAGGCGGCGAAAATTACTGCCGGCACCAATGCCGCGTTCACCGACCACATTATTTTTGGGATGGATTCACTTGAGGTTATGTGTGGCGACGGCGAAACAGTGAGAAGGTTCATTTTTAAACTTTCTTCGTTAACTGCCATTCTATACAGCCACCTTTGCTTGTTCTTTTTGTGCCTGGATTGCATTTTGCGCTTTGGCATACCTGATGTACTGAACTATTTTACGTTTGGCCGGGCATACATAAACACAACTGCCGCATTCCATGCAGTCCAGCAAATCATACTCTTCTTTTGCTTCCACGTACAACTGGCGCTCACCCAGAACACTAAGCATGCTTGGATTCAATCCCATCGGGCATGCTTCCACACAGCGGCCGCAGTGGATACATGCGGATTCCTTATCGTAATTGACATCCTTTTTACTCAGGAACAAGATGCCGGAAGTTCCTTTAATCACCGGAACATCCATGGTAGATTGAGCAAAGCCCATCATGGGCCCGCCATTAATTATTTTAACTAGTTCGCCGCTGAGGCCTCCGCAGCAACTCAGCGCGTCGGCGAATGTACTACCTACTCTCATCAGCAGGTTCTTGGGTTCTTTAACAGCGCTCCCACTGACGGTAACCACTCTTTCAATCAAAGGTATCCCTTTAGTCACCGCGTCACTGATCGCGACCACGGTGCCGACATTCTGCACCACAGTGCCGACATCCATCGGCAGCCCGCCTGAAGGAACCTCGCGTCCGGTCAACACTTTGATGAGCATCTTTTCGGCACCCTGCGGATATTTTGTGGGAAGAGCCATAACTTTAACCTGGGTGCCGTTAAAAGCGTTCTGCAAAGCTTTTACCGCGTCAGGCTTATTGTCTTCAACGCCAACATAGCCGGTGCTCACGCCAAGCACCTTCATGGTAATTTTTACACCGGTTACTATTCTCTCCGTGTACTCGAGCATTGCCCTGTAATCAGCCGTCAGAAACGGTTCACATTCAGCCGCGTTTAAGATAAAAGTGTCGATTTTCTTATCCGGCGGCGGTGCCAATTTTACATGAGTGGGGAAAGTAGCTCCGCCCATTCCCACTATTCCGGCCTCCCGGATAATCCCCGACAGCTCTTTTGCATCGAGTTTTTCCCATTGCCTTTGCACCGGAATTCCTTCAACCCATTCATCCAGACCATCATTTTCTATGACTATGGACATACAGCTTCCGAACACTGAATGCGGATAATCCGCGATCTCCACAACCTTGCCAGAAATGGAAGCATGTACGTTACCGGATACAAAAGCGTCGGATTGTGCGATCAATTGGCCTTTTTTTACCGTGTCACCTTTTTTTACAATCGGTGAAACCGGTGCTCCAATGTGCTGCCTCAAAGGTATAATCACCTTTGCCGGAAGAGGCGCCGTTTCAATCGGCTTGGCAGCGGTATACTTTTTGCTGTCATCAGGATGCACTCCTCCATGAAAACTCTTCATCTTCTTCCCCCCATCTAATTTTTTTTAGGTTTCTATTTGTGTTTTTTTTAGGTTTATATTTGTGAATTTCCAGCTACAAACCTACAGAATAACCCTCACCCTTATAAACTCGCTGGAAATTTAACATGAATTTGATATATATTGCCCTGGACTTGATACTTGGAAATAAAGAGATAAATAAAAAGATTTAAACAATTCTTTTTCTGGACAAGTCCTTACAATACTTATTTTAATATATTTTATCTTTAAAGCAACACAATACCCTATAAAAAAGTTTTTTATATATTTAAGCTTATTGGCGCCCCGACCAGAACCCAAACGGCTTGCCACCGAGAAACAGCAGATCTTTGCCTCATTTAAAATTATAACCGCACATCTTCGTTAAAACAAGAAAACAATAACAGTTTTTGAGCAAGCGAAGAGCCCCCGGTGGGAGGCTCTTGCTGGACATCAATTGAAATGCTTTATAACTGATTATACTCCCCGCGCGGAGTGTATTTTGTGTGCAGCAATTCGTGGGATTTATGCCCCAGCGGCTTCTCTAAATATTCCTTGTACAGCTGCTGGATCGCGGGGTTCTCGTGGGATTTACGCAAGACCATTGCTTCGTCGGCGGTATATATGCCGTCAATCCGCTTTTGCCTGATTTCATAGTTGGTCGGGATGGGCTGGCCGCCGCCGCCGATGCAGCCGCCCGGGCAGCACATGATCTCGATGAAATGATAGTTTGCTTCGCCGGCCTGCAGGGCGTCCAAAAGCTTCCTGGCGTTGCCAAGCCCGTGCGCGACGGCTACTTTTACGTCGAGATCGCCGACTTTGACGGTAGCTTCCTTGACTCCTTCCATACCGCGCACGTCTATAAAATCTACCGACGCCAGGGTATTCCCGGTGACTATTTCATAGACGGTGCGCAGGGCGGCTTCCATCACGCCGCCGGTCGCGCCGAAAATTACCGCCGCGCCGGTGGAGATGCCCAGCGGGTCATCGTAATTTTCTTCGGGCAGTTCGTTGAAATTTATGCCGGCCTGCTTAAACATGCGGCCGAGTTCTCTTGTGGTCAGCACAACATCCACGTCCTGATAGCCGCTCGCATTCATTTCGGGGCGCTGCGCCTCGAATTTCTTGGCGGTGCAGGGCATGATCGACACCGAAAAGATATCGGCCGGGTCCACGCCTGCTTTTTCGGCGTAGAAGGTTTTGGCCAGGGCGCCGAACATCTGCTGCGGCGACTTGCATGTGGACACATGCGGCAGCAGCGTCGGGTAGAAGTGCTCAATGAACTTGACCCAGCCAGGACTGCACGAAGTGATCAGCGGCAAGGTGCCACCGGTCTTGACTCTTTCGAGCAACTCGCTGCCTTCTTCCATAATGGTCAGGTCGGCGGTAAAGTCGGTGTCGAAAACTTTATCAAAGCCGAGCTTCCTGATCGCGGCAACCATTTGTCCGGTCGCTACGCTGCCCGGCTCCATGCCGAATATTTCACCGATAGCGACACGCACCGCCGGGGCGGTCTGGACCACGACATGCTTTTGGGGATCGGCCAGGGCGGCCCAGACTTCCTCTGTTTGATCCCGCTCGTATAAAGCTCCTGTCGGGCAAACCAGCACGCACTGGCCGCAGTTAACACAATTAGATCCAGCTAAACCCATGTCCACCCCGGGTGCGATAACGGTATCAAAACCGCGCCCCTGCGGGGCGATCGCGCTTACCGTCTGCACCTTTTCACATACCGAGACGCAACGCCGGCACAGGATGCATTTATCGGGGTCGCGCACCAGTGACACGCTGGAATTGTCTTCTCTATGTTCGGGATTCGCGCCAGTATAACGAACTTCCCGGATTCCGAACGCTTCCGCCAGGGTCTGCAACTCGCAATTCTGGTTGCGCACACAGGTCGGGCATTCAAACGGGTGGTTGGACAGGATCAGTTCCAGGGTCATCCGGCGTGAAGCGCGCACCGCCGGGGTATTGGTCAGCACAACCATGTTTTCTGCCGCCGGGGTTACACACGCTGCCTGCAGCGTGCGGGCGCCCTTGACTTCAACCACACAGACGCGGCAGGCCCCGATAACGTTAATGTCCTTTAAATAGCACAAGGTAGGAATATTTATATTAACTTTCTTGGCCGCTTCGAGAACAGTTGTGCCCTGTTCCACCTGCACTTCTTTTCCGTCAATTGTCAAAGTAACCATTGGCATTTATCTCACCCCTCCTTCTACTTCACATCGCAGCGCAGGCAACGGGTAGCCTCGGCTATGGCCTGCTCTCTGGTGAAACCATTTTCCACTTCGGCAAAGGACCGGCGTTCGGCCACCGGCAGGCATGTTGCTACTTCCCTCGCCATCTTCTCTTCAATAATCTCGCCGGAAATTTTCCGGGTGAGAGCACGCGGTTCGACAACTGCGCCGGTACCCCCGAGGTATTTATCAATAGCCGCTGCCGCTTTCTTGCCTTGGGCAATCGCCCCGATGGCCGTGTCCGGCCCGGAAGCGCAGTCTCCGCCGGCGAATATATATGGTATATTCGTGGCCATGCTGGCGGGATCCACCGCAACCAGCCCGCGGGCCGTCTGCACGCCGGCGTCGGTGATGCCGTCAAGCTGGACATTCTGTCCAATCGCCGCAATTACCACGTCTGCCGGAATGACAAAGTTGGAGCCTTCAACCGGCACCGGCCGCCTGCGGCCGCTTTTATCGAAGTCGCCGGGCACTGATTCCTGGCATTCCAGCCCGGTTACCATGCCACCTGCTCCCTGCACGCTCACGGGGGCGGTCATGAGGGTAAAATTCACGCTTTCGTGCTCCGCTTCGATGATCTCGTCTGCAAACGCGGGCATGTCTTCTTTGCGGCGCCGGTAAACAACGTGCACTTCTTTCGCTCCGTTCCTTACGGCCGAGCGGGCGCTGTCTATGGCCACGTTGCCGCCGCCTACCACCAGCACGGTCTTGCCTTTTACGTCGGCGGCCTGTCCGAGTTTAACGTCTCGCAGGTAGTTGATGCCTGAGATAACTCCTTTGAGTTCTTCGCCCGGAATGCCCAGTTTCTGATCCGCGTGGGCACCGACGGCGATAAACACCGCGCTGAAGCCTTGCTTCTCTAAATCGGCGAAGGTAACGTCTTTGCCAAAACGGGTGTTGGTCTTAATCGTCACACCCATTCCTTCTATGGCTTTTATTTCAGCCGCCAGGACGTCGGCCGGCAGGCGGTAATCGGGGATTCCTACTTTGAGCATGCCGCCGGCAAACGGCAGCGATTCGAATACGGTCACTTTGTGGCCGGCTTTAGCCAGGTAGTAGGCCGCTGTCAGGCCGGCCGGCCCGCCGCCGATTATCGCCACTTGCTTGCCGGTCGCCACTCCGGGAGGCTCAACCGGGAATCCCTTATTCTGTTCATACACCCAGTCGGCCGCATAACGCTTCAATGCCCTTACAGCCAGGGGCTCATCCAGCTTCGCGCGGTTGCACTTGCCTTCACACGGGTGGTGGCACACGCGGCCGCAAACTGCCGGGAAGGGGTTTTCCCGCCTCACTTCCATATAGGCTTCGTAGAAATGTCCGTTCCGGATATGATCGAGATAGATCGGCACATCCACTCCGGCCGGACAGGTGTTTTGACAGGGTGAATTGAATAGGGACGCACAGACTGAGGCGGCGCAATATTTATCTTTGATATGCGCCTCGTATTCATGCCTGAAATAGCGTATCGTGCTCAGCACGGGATTGGGCGCGGTTTGTCCCAAACCGCACAGTGCCGTATCTTTAATGTAGTAGCATAATTCTTCGAGTGCTTCTATATCTCCCTCTTGTCCTTCTCCGTGGGTGATCCGTTCCAGTATTTCTAACATCCGTTTGGTGCCGATGCGGCAGGGGGCGCATTTGCCGCAAGACTCTTCCTGGCAGAACTCGGTGAAGAACTTGGCCAGGTCAACCATACAGGTATCTTCGTCCATGACAATCAGCCCGCCGGACCCTACAATCGCGCCCAGTTCCGCCAGCGACTCATAATCCACACCGACGTTAAGGTGGTCTGCCGGGATGCAGCCGCCTGAAGGACCGCCTGTTTGGGCCGCTTTAAACTTCTTGCCGCCTATGATGCCGCCACCGATGTCGTAAACGATTTCTCCTAAAGGTATGCCCATCGGAACTTCGATCAGGCCGGTATTGTTAACTTTCCCGGTAAGGGCGAATACTTTGGTGCCTTTGCTTTTCTCTGTTCCCCTGGAAGCGTACCAGTCTCCGCCTTTAAGGATAATTGGCGGGATGCTGGCGTAGGTTTCCACGTTATTAAGCAATGTGGGCTTGCCCCACAGTCCTTCGTTGGCCGGGAAGGGAGGTCTCGGTCGGGGTTCGCCGCGGCGTCCTTCAATAGAGGCCAGCAAGGCTGTCTCTTCTCCGCAAACAAAGGCGCCGGCGCCGACCCTGACGTTAAGGTCAAAAGCAAATCCTGTTCCTAAAATACTTTCTCCCAACAAACCGTACTCGTGGGCCTGGCTGATGGCTTGTCTCAGCCTTTCCACAGCCAGGGGGTATTCTGCTCTAACATAGACGTAGCCTTTGCTGGCGCCTACCGCATAGCCGGCAATGGTCATAGCCTCGATAATACTGTGCGGGTCTCCTTCCAGGACTGACCTGTCCATAAAGGCGCCCGGGTCTCCTTCGTCTCCGTTACATACCACATATTTTTGTGCCGCGTTGGCTTTGGCGGTGAACTCCCACTTTAAGCCGGTCGGGAACCCCGCGCCGCCACGACCGCGCAGGCCGGATTTTTTTAGTTCGGCGATTACTTCTTCGGGGGACATGGTGGATAATGCCTTGGCCAGCGCGGAATATCCTTCACTGGCAATATATTCTTCAATATCTTCTGGATTAATAAAGCCGGCGTTGCGCAAGGCTATTTTGGTTTGCTTGGATAAGAAAGGGAAATCCTTCATTAAAGGAATCGGTTTCTTGGTTTCCGGATCCCGGTAGACAAGCCGCTCTACTATTCGCCCTTTCAATAAGTGCTCGCTCACGATTTCTTCGGCGTCTTCAGCGGTAACCCGGCAGTATACTACTCCTTCGGGATAGATTATTAAGCGCGGTCCCAGGTCGCAAAGACCCATGCATCCGGTTTCAATAACTTGAATTTCATTTTCAAGCTGTTGCTTTTTAATCCCTTCTAAAAGTGCTTCTTTAACGGTTTGGCATCCTGACAAAACACAGCCTGACCCCGCACAAACCAACACGTGTGCCCGGTAATAATGCATAATCATACCCTCCTCTCACTATTTCAATTAATCTCGCTGCACCAGCGCCCATTCCTCAATCACGTGGCCGTTAATAACATGTTCAAGCACGAGCCGCCGGGCTTTTTCTTCGTCTAGATGACCGTATACAATCTGGGGTATGCCCGGCTTGTTTACTTCCACTATGGGCTCATGCTGGCACATCCCGGCGCAGCCTGCCTGGGTGACTATTACATCTGAAATATTTCTTTTATCTATTTCATCTATAATTGCCATCATTACTTCCCGCGCCCCGGCGGTTATTCCGCAGGTCCCCATCCCGACCACTATTGTTGTTTTACCGCTTGCCTGCCGCTCCTTGATCTTCTCCAGCGCGGCTTCTTTGAGCTTCATCAGTTCGTCAACTGACTTGATTTGTTTCATCATCAATCACCCCGGTATAATTTTTTAATACCTTCCCGGCAAAATCCCTTCATCCAGCTTAAAACCTTAACATCATTCAGGGGCAATTCTCTAAATTTACTAATCAACCAGCTGGTATCAAAAATAAATTCACGTCCGTCTACCAGGTGATTGTACAGTAAATTCACATCCGGTTTGGCGGCCACTGCAGCCACTAATGTGGAAGCTACATCCCCCAAGGGCATCCGGTCAATATGCGAACGCCGAAAGGTTGTCTTTACGGTTGTCCCTTTTCCTTTCTCCGATCGGATAATCAGGTCGCCTTCACAAGCACGCGCTGCCTGTTGAAGTAAAGGTATGCCCAGGCCAACCCTCCTCAAGCGGCGGCTTGTTACAAACGGATCATAAATTTGTTCAATTTCTTCTTCATTCAATCCTCCGCCGTTATCGCCAACCTCAAAACCCAAAATGTCTCCGGAAGTATCTTCAATCACGGTAATCTTGATGGTGGACGCACCCGCAGCCAGTGAATTTTCAATGAGATCTAAAAGATGATGAGAAAGTTCACGCATTTTATTGCTTAGCTTCACTCCTCTTTCCTATGGTTTACGTTTACGCTTTCAGGAAAAGCTAAATTAATCGTTATTGGCCGCCGGGCGTGATGGGTACTTACTTATTTCTACACTCATCAATAATTCCCGGGACAAGATCAGGCTTCACCCTGACCCGCGGCTCTTTATTAATTGTCATAACCGGCGCCAGCCCGCAGGCTCCCAGGCACCTGACCACCTCAAGGGAAAACATATTGTCGTCGGTAGTATCATGCGGCTTGATTCCCAATTCTTTTTCAAACCGCTCCAATACTTGCGACGATCCCCGCACATAACAGGCGGTACCCTTACAGAGGGAAATCTCATATTCGCCTTTTGGCTTCAATGAAAATAGATGGTAAAACGTAACAACTCCATAAATAGTGCTCAAAGGTACTTTCATTCTGTCAGCAATTATTAGCTGCACATCCTTTGGCACATAGCCGTAATTCTCCTGAACCCAGTACAGCACCTCGATTAAATCGTCCTTTTTCCCTTCGTGCCGGGCAATCACTTCTTCCAGTTCAGCCTGCAAATCACATCGGCACTTAGTAACTGCTGATTCCATTTGTTCCCCCTCCTTTTAAACTCCATGATCTTTTTATGGTTTTGTGGTTATTTAAAAAATTCCTTATTCGAGAAAAACCACTGCGACAATTCAAATTTGAATGTTTGTAGAAGCTTATCATCATCATAAGGAATAGTAGCTCCTGATTACCAATTGCCTGCTGCTTGTATAATATTTCACATAACATAAAAACAAAAACACGTCTTTCGGCAAATTGGCCCCGTGTTTTTTATCCTCTAAAGAGTTCCCCAGGAGATTTCACTACTCCATAGCTGCTCAAATTAATATTGTCTTTTCTTGCCGCATATTGCTGTCATGAACAAGGGTCATGAATAAGGTGAAAAAGTTCGTCATTCCTGCCGATTATACATTAATACTTTTTTCAATGATATACATTCCACTAATTGTTGTCAAGCATTATTTCCCAAACAAAACTGCCGCAAATCACGTTTAAGCACTCGTTAGTTTTACACTCGTTAGTTTTACACCTTAACAAATGATAAAAATTCTGCAACCCTTGGGGCAAAACGCTTTGAGGGTATATTTTTTGTATTTTCCTCATTATTATGTATAGGATTAATCATTGTTATTACTTTTTTCCTTTAAAGCCGCCTTCAACATTTCTCCGATATTTTGCGTGATAGAACCCTGATCGCTGTACCGGGCAATTAATTTTTGATTGACCCGGCTGGCGCTTTTAGAACTTTTAAATACGCCAAAGTCGTCTTGTTTTTCCGGTTGTCTGTGTCCGCAAGCCCTGTCCGGACAAACCAGCATCTTTCCTCTTTTGCCGTTCACCAGCAGCATATACTTGCCGCAGAGAGGACATTTGTTTTTGGAAACATTATCGGCTTTATAAACAGAAGTATCCTCAATGACGCTTTTTACCAACTCCAGGGCATTTTGCCTGATGCCGGCCATAAAGTCTTCTTTGCTGTCCTTGCCCCTGGCGATATTAGCCAGTCTCTGCTCCCACTGGGCTGTTAATTCCGGTGTTTTTAAAGCCGGGGAAACCAGGTTGATTAACTGCAATCCTTTGGAAGTGGGAACCAATTCTTTACCCTGCCGCTCAATGTAATTATTGTAAAGCAGCTTTTCGATAATCTCAGCCCGCGTGGCCGGCGTTCCCAACCCGCTTCCTTTCATGGATTCACGCAATTCCTCATCCTCGATAAACTTGCCGGGGTTTTCCATGGCCGTGAGCAGGGTAGCTTCAGTATAACGGGCGGGCGGTTTTGTCTTTGATTTATTTATTTTACAGGTTTTAACCTGCTTTTGCTCACCTTTTTTATGCAAGGCCAGCGTCTGCTCCGGCAGAGCATCGTCACTTGACTCATCCTTCTCCGCCGCCTTGGCGGTCACGGCCCGCCAGCCCGGCTCCTTGACCACCCTGCCGCTGGAGTAAAAATGCTCGCCGTTTACCGCCGTGGTCAGCGTGGTCTGGCCGTAGCGGTAAGGCGGGTATAAAACAGCGATGAACCGCCTGGCAATTAGATCGTAAAGGTTTTTTTCCTCCGCCGACAGGGCCGCAAGCTGCAATGACTGGCCGGTGGGAATAATGGCATGGTGGTCGCCGACTTTACTGTTGTCAACAAAGCGTTTCGTCGGCTGCAACGCTTTTTGCAGCAGCGGCTTGACCAGCGCGGCATAAGGGCCGGCGGCGATGCTTTTTAGCCGGGCCGGCAAGGTTGGCACTATATCCGTGGTGATATAGCGGGAATCTGTCCGCGGATAGGTGACCAGCTTGTGCCGCTCATATAAATCCTGCAGCACGGAGAGGGTTTTTTGCGCTGAAAACCCATACCGTTTATTGGCGTCCCTTTGCAGTTCCGTCAGGTCGTAAGCCAGGGGGGGCGGCTCACTTTTGCTCTCTGTGCGGACTTCTTTGATCACGCCCGCCTGGCCTTTAATTTTATTGACAATTTCTTCCGCCCTTGCCTGGTTGAAAATCCTGTTTTTCCCGGAAGAGTCCCGCCAGTCGCCAAAATAGTCGCCGAAGTCCGCCCGTACAGTCCAGTAGTCCACCGGAACGAATTGTTTTATTTCGTTTTCACGGTTCACAATCATGGCCAGGGTGGGAGTCTGCACCCGGCCGGCGGTCAACTGGGCATTGAACTTGCACGTCAAAGCCCGGGTCACGTTCAACCCGATCAGCCAGTCGGCCTGCGCCCGGCAAACAGCCGCGTCAAATAAATTATTGTAAGCCGCCCCGGCTTTTAAATTGGCGAAACCTTCCTTGATGGCATCGTCTGTCTGGGAAGAAATCCACAAGCGCCTGAACGGCTTCTTCCAGTTGGCCAGAACCATGATCCACCGCGCCACCAGTTCGCCTTCCCGCCCGGCGTCGGTGGCAATCACCAGTTCACCGATGTCTCCTCGCTTCATTAAATTCCTGACTACCTGATACTGGTGGGAAGTTTGCCTGATTACTTTTAATTTCATCCTGGCGGGGAGCATCGGCAGGTCGTCCAGGTTCCATTGCTTATACTTGCTGTCATAATCCTCCGGTTCGGCAAGGGTAACCAGGTGGCCCAGCGCCCAAGTCACCACATGCCGCGGTCCCTCCAGATATCCTTTATTCTTACCGGTGCATTTCAACACCCTGGCAATTTCTTTAGCCACGCTGGGTTTTTCGGCCAGAACCAGCGACTTCATAATTATCTCCTCTGTCCTGTTTGCGGTATCTATCATATCATTATAGTACAATTGTTCTTTACAAAAAAGCTTCATAAAACTATTATGTAGTTTGTTCGGCCTTCAGCTTTTCTTCTTACCAAGAATAACGCTTAAATCCACGGTTATGTTGTTTAATCCATAGTCAAGAACCTTTTGAATCTTTTCATCTGCCGCCCCCCACGATAAAGGAGTCATTTTAACAAGGTGCTCTATATTCTCTTTAACCGTCATAGTATATAGTATTTGCCGCACAGCCAGTATCTCAAATTTATCACTAAAGAGTTTGACCACCCTCTCGTTCGAATATGTCCCTTTATCAGTTTGTTTATAAAAAGCGCTTCTTAGTTCTTTCAGATAATTATCCCCCGGCACAATCTTGACGAGTATTCCGTCTTCTTTAATAATCCTGTTAAACTCCGCGTAATTGGAAGGAGATAAAATGTTCAGAATCATATTGAATTGTTTGTCAGTAAAAGGAGTTTTGGCCAAATTAGCGACACACCAAATGCTCTCAGGATACTTCCTCGCAGCGATTTGTATCCCCTCTTTGGAAATATCGATACCGACTCCCTGAATATTAGCACCTGTTTCACCACACAAATTACTGATCAGCTGCGCTAAATGAGAACCTTCCCCGCACCCGGCATCCAGTATTTTAATCTTATCAACATATTTATTATGAGCTTTCTCAATAATGAGTTCACTTACCTGTTCCATCATTGGGTCGAAAAAACCACTGTCAAATATAATTCTTCTTGACGCAAACATCTTTTTGTCATAATCAGTCTTGACCGGACTTAGCAAAAAGTTAACATAACCCTTTTTAGATAAATCAAAACAATGCTTATTTAAACAAACTATACTTTTTAAATCATCAGTCTCCATTCTCTTTCCGCATATAGGACACCTGAACATATCTATGTTTTCTTTAATTTCTATTTTAGCCATAAATACAACTCACTCGTTCTTAGTGAATTCGTTTAGCTTTACGCTAAGTAGATTACTATAATATCTTTGATAATGTTTCCGGGTCGGCGGCGTGGTTTAAAACTTCCTCTCTGCTGATCATCTTTTTCATGAATATACTGCGCAAGGCCATGTCCAAAGACTGCATTCCATACTTGGCGCCTGTCTGCATTTGGCTGACGATTTGATAGGTCTTGCCTTCACGGATGAGATTGCGAATGGCCGGCGTGGCGACCATAATCTCAATCGCCGCAACCCGGCCGGGCTTGTCAATCCTGGGAATAAGCGTCTGGGCGACAACACCCTGGATGGTATTGCCCAATTGCACCTTGATTTGCTGCTGCCGGTGGGGCGGGAAAACATCAATAATTCTGTCGATAGTCTGGGCCGCGCTGGCAGTATGCAGTGTGCCCAAAACCAAGTGGCCGGTTTCGGCCGCCGTCATGGCAATCCCGATCGTCTCAGGGTCGCGCATTTCACC
The DNA here is from genome assembly GCF_002067195.1 of Pelotomaculum sp. PtaB.Bin117. Taxonomy (NCBI): domain Bacteria; kingdom Bacillati; phylum Bacillota; class Clostridia; order Eubacteriales; family Desulfotomaculaceae; genus Pelotomaculum; species Pelotomaculum sp. PtaB.Bin117. Next base: position 17,732 of record NZ_MVQM01000040.1, read on the forward strand.
TACCAGGATGACGTCCGGGTCCTCGCGCATGGCCGCCCGCAGGGCGCTGGCGAATGATCTGGTGTCTCTGCCCACCTCGCGCTGGTTGATCAGGCTTTTCTTATGCCGGTGCACAAACTCGATCGGATCTTCAAGGGTGATGATGTGGCGCCTGCTTTCCTCGTTGATTTGATTAATCATGGAGGCCAAGGTGGTGGATTTGCCGCTGCCGGTAGGACCCGTTACCAGCACCAGCCCCCTCGGCTTGCGGCATAAGGAAGCCAGCACTTCCGGCAGGCCAAGTTCCTGAAAAGATAGAACCTCGGAATTGATCAGGCGCACGGCCAAACCGGCGCTGCCCTGTTGCTTGAACGCGTTAACCCGGAACCTGCAAACGCCCGTTATGGCGTAAGAAAAGTCATACTCCCCGGTTTCCTGGAATTTATGATACTGACCTTCAGTCATGATCTGCCGGACTAACAAGTCAGTATCTTCCGGTGTCAGCTTGCGGATTGCTGAAAAATCCGCGCCAAGTCCGCCATGCCACTCCGGCGCGTCAAAAGGCAGCAGCTTTCCGTGCAGACGAAAAGCCGGAGGGCTGTTGACCGTGATATGGACGTCTGAAGCACCTATTCTAAAAGCAAGCGCAAGTATTTCATCAGTGGTCACCATCGGCAGAACCCCAAATACCATTTTATTACCTTATCCCCGGCTAAAATCGCAAACGCTGACCCTAAAGCCAGATAAGGCCCAAAAGGAATGGGCTCCTTCAGCCGGGCCAGTTTTAGCATAAGCATAGTCATACCGGCAACGCTCCCCGCCGCAAAGGCCAAAAACAGCGCAATCAGCAATTGTTTCCAGCCGAGCAGCAGGCCCAACACGGCAGCAAGCTTGATGTCGCCGCCGCCCATGCCGCCGCGCGAGACCAACGCGATGACAAAAAGCAGTGCGCCGCCCGCTAAAAATCCAATAACGCAGGAAAATAGCGCTTCCTTTGATTCAAACATCAGGGGAACGCCAAGAACAAGGCCTGCCAGATTCAACTCGTCAGGTATGATTTTGTACCGCAAGTCAAAAACAGTCGCCGGCACAATTACGGCAAACAACACAACCGGCCGCAGAACACCAAAGGTAATCCCGTACTTAGCCAAAGCCAGGACAAAAAGGAGACCGGTGACTAATTCCACCACCGGATCCTGCCAGGCTATCCGGCGGCCACAGTAGCGGCATTTTCCTTTTAAAAAGAGGTAACTTAAAATAGGAATGAGATCGAAAATCCTCAAACGATACCGGCAATCCGGACAGTGCGAGGGTGGTCGGATAACCGACTTTCCCACCGGCATCCGGCAGATGCAAACGTTAAGGAAGCTGCCAACGGCCGCGCCGGTGATAAAGGCCAACACCCAGCTCAAATACACCAATCGATTACCTCCGCATCCAAGAATACCAGGATCATCCGACCCTGCTATTCATATTTCTTTACCAGCAGGCTGGCGTTCTGTCCTCCGAAGCCGAATGAATTGGACATCGCCACCCGCACTGTCGCCCGCCGGGCGGCATTGGGCACGTAATCCAGGTCGCAGGCCGGGTCGGGATATACATAATTGATTGTCGGCGGGAGCAAATCTTCCCGGACGGCTTTCACACTTGCGATGAGTTCGGTTATTCCGCCGGCGCCCATCAAGTGTCCGGTGGCTCCTTTGGTGGAGCTGACCGGTATCTTGTAGGCCCTGGGACCGAAAACCTCTTTAATGGCCTTTGTCTCCACCTGGTCACCCAAGACCGTTGACGTGCCGTGCGCGTTAATATAGTCCACCTCATCAGCCGAAATACCGGCGTCTTCCAGGGCCTTGCGCATGCAGTGGATCTCTCCGGCGGCATCGGGCGCCGGAACGACAGCATGGTAGCCATCCCCGCAACGGCCATAGCCTGCCAACTCGGCCAGCACATGTGCTTCCCGCCGCGCCGCATGCTCAAGGGTCTCAACGATCAGGGCCCCCGCCCCTTCACCCATGACAAAGCCGTCACGTTGCCTGTCAAATGGGCGGGAAGCCTTCCCAGGCTCATCATTGCGGCAGGACAGCGCCCTTGCCGAGCAAAGCCCGGCAAGCATCAGCAAACAGAACAACGACTCAGCCCCGCCGGCAATCACCACATCGGCTTCACCCCTTTTCAGCATGTGCATGGCAGCCCCCACCGCGTCCGCTCCCGAGGCGCAGGCAGTGGTTACAGTAAGATTGGGACCTTTAATCCCGTAGCGTATCGCCACCTGACCGGAAGCCATGTTGGTTAGAAACTTAGGCACAAAGTGCGGGCCAATGCGTGAACCGTTTAGAAGCCTGGTCTGTTCTCCGGTAACGGTGATAATCCCGCCTATTGCCGTCCCGAACACCACCCCGACCCGAAAAGGATCCTCTCCGTCAAGATCGATCCCGCTGTCTTCAACCGCCATTTGAACAGCCGCCAGGGCAAACTGGATAAAACGGTCACTCTCCCGGACAAGCTTAGCAGGCATAAACGCGTTTGGGACAAAGTTCTTAACCTCCGCCCCGATCTGACACTGTACCGGCGCATGGTCTAAAAGAGTGATTCTTTCTATGCCGCACTCGCCCTTGATCAATCCCTTCCAGTAGGCTTCCGTTCCTATCCCCAGGGGAGTTACCGCCCCCATGCCGGTAATAACTATTCTATCACGCAAAAAGGGTCCCTCCCGTAATTTTTCCCAAGCAACAAGACAACTTTCTAAAAAATGAGAATCCCCTCATGAACTAAATTTCAATTCTTTAATAAAAATAATCCTATTTTTCATTTACTTTAATATTTTACCAAAATATAATATTAAATAAAAGCGCAATGGAGAGGGGATCTATGTCCAGTATCACTTATCACACCAATACTTTCAAGGATCTTTTCGAAAACAACTTCACCTATCTCAACGGTTTTCTGCGAAATGTGGACCGCTTTCCCCAGAAGAATGCTCTCACCTGTCCGATCAGAAAAAAAAGCTGGACTTACTCGCAGCTCGACAGGGAATGCAACAGGCTGGCCCATGCTTTTCTTGACGACGGACTGAAAAAGGGTGAAGTGATTGTCTACCAACTTTTAAATTCAGCTGAATTTATTTTTTGCTACCTGGCGCCGCAGAAAATAGGCGCCGTCAACTGCCCGATCAATTTCCGTCTTTCCCCGGGCGAAACCGCTTATATTCTTGATGAAAGCAAGCCAGCCGTTTATGTTTTCGACGAAGAAATCAGGGACATGGCTGAGAAAGCCCTGCACATGGCCGAACACAAACCGCGCCGGGTGGTGATGGTGGAATTCCGCGGCAACGAAAAACCTTTTGCCGGTTCCCTTACATACGGTGAATACGTCAAAAACCGGCCGGAAGGCGACCCCGGCATTAAACAACCCACCAGCATATACGATGAAACCACCCGTCTGTACACTTCAGGCACCACGGGCATGCCCAAGGGTGTGCCCTTAAACAACCTTAACGAAATATTCACGGCTCACGACGTGATCATGCACTTCCCGCTTAACCCGGCGGACAAGACCATGAATATGAGCCCCTGGTTTCACCGCGGCGGTCTGCATTCCGGCGGCCCCTGCCCCACGCTTTACGTGGGAGGTGAAGTGGTGGTGCTGAGACAATTCAACCCCAGAGCATGCCTGGGACATGTGGAAAACTACGGCATTACCTTCCTAATCGGCGCCCCGCCGATGTTGAAATTGCTGCATGACCTACAGGCCAAAGAGGCAAAGAACTTGCATACAATTAAAGGAATTGTCACCATGGGCGCCCCCCTGGAAAGGGAAGCCTGCATTAAATTCCAAAAAGTACTTACTCCGAATATCTACAACGGCTATGGAACCACGGAAGCCTTCTGGAATACCTTCCTGCGGCCGTTTGACCTGCCGCAGATGGCGGGTTCCGCAGGACGCTCCTGCACCGACGACGAGGCGGCGGTGGTCAAGGTCTATCCGGACCGGAGGGCTGAACCGGACGACTACGCGGCGAAAGACGGTAAAGAAGTCGGTGAAATAATCATCAAGTCGCACGCTAAGTGCTCTTACAGCTACTTTAACAGTCCGGCCGAGGAAGAAAGGGTTTTTTACAAGGGATGGATATACATCGGCGACCTGGGAACCTGGAACGAGGACAATTACATCACTGTGGTGGGAAGAAAAGACGACATGATCATCTGCGCGGGAGAAAACATTCACCCGGTGCAGGTGGAAGAAGTACTCAACGGACACCCCAAGGTGAAGGAATCTGTTGTCGTCGGTGTGCCCGACAGGACGCGCGGTGAAGCAGTCGCGGCTTATGTTGTCAAGAATGACCCTTCACTCACTGCCAAGGAACTGGACCAGTACTGCCGCAACCATCTTATGCTGGCGCAATTTAAGAAGCCCAGGTACTACCGGTTTGTGGAAGAGCTGCCGTACACGGCGACAGGGAAGAAAATCCATTACAAGGTCAAGGAAAAGACCGCGGAAGACAGGGAAAAGGGGTTGTTGGAGAGAGTCTGACAAGACAAAGTCAGAAGTTCTCAGGCCTCTTTCAACAACCGCTTCATAATTTTGCCGGTAGAGTTTTTCGGCATTTCATCGATAAACTTGATATATCTCGGCACCTTATAGGAAGCCATATTTTTCTTGCAAAAGTCAATTAGATCCGCTTCACTTAGCTGCCCGTCTTTCTTCAATACAACGAAGGCCACGGGCACTTCGCCCCTGTCCGGGTCTTTTTCGCCTATTACAGCGCATTCCAGAATTTTGTCATTCTGGTAAAGGATCTTTTCCACTTCCCTGGGGTAAACATTATAACCTCCATTCAAGATCAGATCCTTCTTGCGGTCGACAATATAGTAATAGCCTTCTTCGTCGCGGCAGCCAAGGTCGCCGGTACAGAAATAACCGTCCTTGAAAGCATCCTTTGTGGCGCCGGGCCTCTCCCAGTAACCTCTGAAGACTCCCGGCCCCTTTACCAGGATTTCCCCCACTTCGCCCACCGGCAGTTCGTTGCCTTGTTCGTCTGCGATTTTTAGCGAATATCCCGGCGCGGCCGGCCCGATTGAGCCGATTTTACTGTGCCCGAGTCTGTTATAAGTCACCGTGGCGCAGGTTTCCGTAGAACCATAGAACTCACATAACCCAGGGCCGAATGTTTGCTCAATTTTATTAAAAAGCTCCGGCGGCATGGAGTATCCCGCCGTTTGTTTATAACGCCATGCGGTAAGATCATATTTTTTCGGGGAATAGGAATTCAGCATAAAAATATACATGGTCGGAACACCGGCAAAGTGGGTGACCCGGTAGCGGGAGAGTAGCTCAAGAGCCTTGTCCGGATTAAAGCGTGACATGCTTAGCACAGCGGCTCCGGTGTAAAACGGCCCCAGCAAGGTAACCGTAATAAAGATATGACAGTAAGGCGCGGCTGTCATAAATACATCTTGCTCATTCAACAGCAGCGCGGCGCTGTTTAAAGCCGCTTTAGTCATGAAGTTTTTATGGGAAAGCATAACTCCCTTGGGCTGTCCGGTGGTTCCAGAGGTGTAAAGCATGGCTGCCACGTCATCATCATGGCAATCCTCGCCCGTTAATATGTCGGAATTTTCCGAAATATTAGCATAAAAGTCGACTGCTCCTGCCACTGTTTCCCCCAGGGTCACGATCTTTTCCACTGAAGGAATGGTCTCAAGAATGTTTAATATATTTTGCTTAACCTCCCGCGCGGCCCCGACAACCAGTTTAACCCGGGCATCGTTCAAAATATAGGAGATTTCGCCGCTCTTATAAAGGATATTGAACGGCAGCGCTATTGCCCCAATTCTCATTACTCCAAAAAAGGTTATCAGCCATTCGGGACAATTGGGCAGGTAAATACCCACCCGATCCCCTTTTTCAACTCCCATTTTTTTTAAGCTGTTACCTAACCGGCTGACCATCCGGTTAAATTCCCGCCAGGTCAATTCGCGCCCGTCATCCCCACAAATCACGGCATTACGGTTAGGATACCGGTTGGCGTTTATTGTTATCAAATCTGAAATATTCATAAAATGCCGTCCTCCCTTTGATAAGAGTACCTTGGAACATTTATCAAAGTATACGCGCGCTATTTTAAAGTCCAATTATTTATTCTAGTTTGAATATTTATTTCCTTCAAATCATTCAAAATAATTCTACGAGTCTAATCGCCCCGGGTTCGGTCAAACTCGGCGTTTTGCTCAGCATAATTTCCAAGCTTGATGAAAAAAAGAGGGTGATTTTACAATCGCCCTCTAAATTAAGGGAGGATGTTAACTTTTAGAGAGTTATCTGTTTATTACTCCCTGTAAAGCTATTCACGCTTATCCCAAATTTTTTTGCTATATTCACAAGCGAAAATGCTTTATAAGTTCTTCCGTAGATTTTCACCGCTTTTTCTTTACTATGAAATTTTTTGAGTCACGGTTTCCAATATTTCCGCCAGATCATAAATCCTAACCGCCTTGTCCTGACCCGCCTGCTTCACCTTGATCCCGTCATTCATCATGGTCATGCAGAAAGGACAGGCCGTGCATAACACCTCCGCGCCGGCTGCAAAAACCTGCTCCGCCCTCATATGGTTTACCCTGGTGCCTTCCTCTTCCATCCAGGCGCCGCCGCCACCGCCGCCGCAGCAAAAACTTCTGCCCCTGTTCCTCTGCATCTCAATTAGTTTTAAACCGCTAATATTTTGCAGAATTTTCCGCGGAATATCAAAAATATCGTTGTACCGGCCCAGGTAGCAGGGATCATGATAAGTTACCGTCTCCGTGAAAGCGCTTGCTATGACGAGCTTCTTTTCTTCTAACAATTTAGCCAGATATTCAGTGTGATGATATATTTCATAATTCTTGCTGAATGCACTATCTGTCTGCGGGTACTCGTTTTTAAAGGCATTGTAGCAGTGCGGGCATGTTGTTACGATGGTTTTAACCTTATGCTTTTTAAATAGGTTTATATTATCCCGGACCAGGCCGTCATACAGAAATTCGTTCCCCAGGCGCCGGGCCGGATCCCCGCAGCAATTTTCTTTTTCTCCTAATATCCCGAACCGCACCCCGGAGCGTTTGAGCAGTGCGGCAAACGCCTGGGCTATCTTCATGCTGCGGTCGTCGAGGGCCGCCGTACAGCCAACCCAGAAAAGGATCTCTTTGTTGTTTTCCTTGACCAGGTCTTCGGCCCAAGAACCGCGAAACCAGCTTGAGCGCGAGGCCATTGTGCCTTTATAAGGGTGGCCCCTGTCCTCCAGACAGCGGATGGCGTTGTCCACGCCGCTGGGATAGGAAGCCTCTTCCATCGCCAGATAGCGGCGCAGGTTGATATTTTTAGGCACGTGTTCGATCATCACCGGGCAAATATACTGGCACGCGCCGCAGGTTTTACACGACCACAATTCTTCTTCCGCCACAGCACTGCCGATCAGGCTGCTTTCCACCAGGCGCCCGGTCTCCCCGCCTGACTCGTTCTGTTCCGCGTAAGCGTGAGCTATGCCGGGGCTGCTTTCTTTCCCGCACTCCAGCAAGTGTTCTTTCATATTATTAATAAACCGCTTTGATGAAAGGGGTGCATTGCTCAGATAAGCGGGGCAGTTGTCCTGGCAGCGGCCGCACTGGGTGCAGGTCAGCAGGTCCAACAGGTGCTTCCAGCTGAAATCTGTAATTTTTCTTACCCCCAGAGTCGCCTGCTCATCCTCGAAATCAAGCGGCTGAAGCATTTTTCCCATGGGATTGAGGGAGCGGAAAAATGTATTGAAGGGACAGGCGATTAAATGCATGTGTTTGGAGTAAGGAATAAAGACCAAAAAAGCAAGAATGATTAAAACATGCGCCCACCAAAAAATATAATACAGTAAGTTTAAAGTAGCCAGGCTCCAGCCTTGTTTGCCCAGGAAGTACGAGACAACCGCCGTTACCGGCGCCGCTGCCGAAGCCGCCGGGTGAGCGGCCGCCCTTAACCCGTTTGCGATAAAAAGGGTCAGGACCACCCCGGTGATCAGCGATAAAATAATGGCCGCGTCAAGGTTGCGCTCAAGCCGGTCCGGTTTGACCACATAGCGGCGCCAGGCCGCCATAAGAACACCGGCCAGCACTAAAACCGCGAATAAATCCTGAATCAGGTAAAAAGCCGGGTAATGACCCAATAAAGGCAAAACGAATCCAGGATACAATCCTTCTCCGAAAAACTGCAGTTCACCCAGGGCGAGAACTAAGAAACCCCAGAAGATGAGCACGTGCAGCAGCCCGGGATATGCTTCATCCAATACTTTTTTCTGGCCGAGCACGTAAACAAATAATGATTTCACCCGCTCACCAATTTGGTCGAACCGGTTTTCGGGCTGGCCCAAACGCAGGATTAGATAGCGTTGCCGTATAGCCATGGCGAAAAGCCCGATAGCTCCAGCTAAAATAATAATAAAAACAATTATGCCGGGCAGTCCCATATCGACTCCTCCCTCTCTCCAATATTATGCAAACGGCCCCGTGCAAGAGGCCGTTATGCATATTCCGTCAACCTAAGCCATTTCTTTTACTTTTTCGATCAGCGGCGGCAGAACTTCTTTGTAGTCGCCGACCACCCCAAGCCTGGCCGCCCCAAAAATCGGCGCCTCGGGATCGGTATTAACAGCCACGATGACCTTGGAGCCGGAGCACCCGGCCAGGTGCTGGCAGGCCCCTGAGATACCCACCGCCAGGTAAATGTCCGGCGCGACGATCTTGCCGGTTTGCCCCACTTGTTTGGAACTGCTGACCCAGCCGCTGTCTACCGCTACCCGGCTGGCGCCGACAGCGCCTCCGAGCAGGCCGGCCAGTTCTTCCAGCAGGGCGAAGTTTTCCGGCCCGCCGAGCCCCTGCCCCCCGGATACCACCACCCTGGCATCCTCCAGGCGGACGCCTGCCGTTTGCTCCTCCACCCGCTCAATTAATTTAAAAGGGTTGGGAGGAATGGCGGGCGGCTTGACCTGGATTGTTTCCGCTGCCGCTTGCTCCGGCCGGGCGGGTTCAAAACTGCGCCGGCGCAGGGCGACCACAGCCGGGGCGTCACTCATCGCCACCTGCGCCATCGCCTTGCCGCCGAACACCGGCTTGGTAAAGACAATGGAGCCGGTTTCTTTATCCGCGTTAAAGCTCAGACAGTCGACAAGAGCCGTCCTGCCCAACCGCTTGGCCAGCCTGGGCGCCATTTCGCGTCCTGGCGCGTTGGTTACGAACAGGACCACTGCCGGTTCGCACTCCCGGCACACCGCTTCCAGCGCGGCCAGGTATCCTTCGCAGTAATACTGTGCCAGAGCGGCGTCTTGCACCGCATATATTTTGCTTGCCCCGTATTCCCCGGCTGCCGCGCCTATCGCGCCGGTTTCCGCGCCGATTACCGCGGCTGCCAGCACCGCTCCCAGTTCTGCAGCGATGCTTTTACCGGCGCCGAGAGCCTCCAGGCTGTCCCGGGACAGGCTTCCTTGATCGAATAAACAGGTCAGCACTAAGGACATTTTTCTTCCCCCAATCTTACCGCTAGTCATGTACGTGCAAAAGTCCTACAAAACTTTTAGCTCCAACAGCCGCTTGAATAAATTGTCTGCTTTTTCCACGCCGTCTTCGCCTGGTATGATCTCACAGTTAACCTCTTTGACCGGAATCTCCAGACTCGCCAGCTCTAAGCGGCCGCCTTGCGGTGCCACGTTAATCTGCTCAACTTTTTTACGCATGGCCGCCATGGTGTCCTTTACCTTGGCTATGCGAAGAACGTTTGTCTCGTGGTTGGTAACAACCGCCACAAGAGGCGCGTTTCCTTCAAGCACTTCATATCCTTCGTCGAGTTCACACTTTAGAACCAGCCCGCCGGACCCGGGCTCAATGCCTGTCACCAGATTGGCGCCCGGCCAGCCCAGTTCTTCCGCCAGGATCAACCCTACCTGGCCGCCGTCCCAGTCGCCGGCCTGCCGTCCGCAGAGCACCAGGTCCGCGCCCAGCTCCCTGGCCGCGCCCGCAAGCAGGCCGGCTACAATACCGCCGGAGAGCTTACTGTCTTGCTCCAGCGGCACCCGGACAGCCCGGTCCGCTTTCACGGCCAGGGCCTTGCGCAGGACATCCTCGGCGCCCTCCGGACCAACTGTTACCGCGGTCACAGTCGCCCCGGCCATTTTTTCCCGCAATTGCAGCCCTACTTCCAGCGCGTTCTGGTCAAACGAACTCATCACCAGGGGCACGCCTTCAGCGGCGGGGGTCATTTCTCCTTTCTCCAGCCGGAAATCCCGCGGCGGCAGTTCCGGATCGAGTATTTGTTTCAAACAGACCATGATTTGCACCTTTTATCCCTCCCCGCTATTAAAAACCGCGGCCCAACAGGCTCCGGGCGATCACTATGCGCTGGATCTCGTTTGTTCCTTCGTAAATCTGCTGAATCTTGGCATCCCGGAACATCCTCTCCACCGGGTACTCCTTGCTGTAACCGTAGCCGCCCAGTATCTGGATGGCTTCCGTGGTAACGTACATCGCCGCGTCGGAGGCGAAAGCCTTGGCCATGGCTGAATATTTACCCCGGTCATGGGCCTTGCGGTCGTACTTGTCTGCCGCCACATAAGTCAGGTAGCGCGCTGCTTGTGTTTTCATCTCCATATCGGCAAGCTTCATCTGGATGGCCTGGAACTTGCCGATGGGGCTACCGAACTGCACGCGGTCACGCGCGTACTGCACCGCGTAGTCAAGGGCGCCCTGAGCTATGCCAATGGCCTGGGCCGCTACTTCCGACCTTGTTTTATCAAGCACCTGCATGGCAATTTTAAACCCGTCCCCCTCGGCACCCAGCAGATTTTCCTTGGGAACCCGCATGTTGTCAAAGAATAACTCCGCCGTCGGCGTGCCTTTGACACCCAATTTATGCTCTAAATTGCGGACAACCAGGCCTTCTCCCTTTTCCACCGCGAAACAAGACAATTTTTTTTCTCCGGTGTTCTTATCTACTACTTTGGCAAAAACCGTAAGAATATCGGCAATATTGCCAAAAGTAATGAAACGTTTGGTGCCGTTGATTATATATTCATCTCCATCCAGCACAGCGGTACTCTGCATGCCTCCCACGTCGGAACCGGCATTTGGCTCGGTAAGACCGTAGGCGCACATCTTTTCTCCGCTGGCCAAGCCGGGCAGGAACCGTTGTTTTTGTTCTTCCGTCCCGGCAAGGATAATAGCTACCGAACCAAGGCACTGGCCACTCGGGATCATGGCCACGCTGGCACTGACTTTGGCTATTTCCTCTATCGCGATAGCCATGGGAAGCACTTTGCCGCCTGTCCCGCCATACTCCTCCGGGAAAGGCATGGCCAGTATCTCGTGTTCCGCCAGGGCTTCCTTGATATCCCAGGGAAACTCATCCTGCTCGTCAATTTCCGCAGCCCGGGGAGCCACTTTTTCCTGCACCAGATCCCGCACCATTTCTTTTAAAAACAACAGTTCCTTATCAAGTTCAAAGTTCAAGTCCTCACCCCTTCAGCCTGTTATTGTTTTCACCCGCAAAAAACTGATAAAAATTTTTCAGGCTTTTTCAAAAGCATAAAAAACTCTTTCCTGAAGGTTAATCGCACCTTTCTTACCGTCAACCGGCAGCGGATCTACCGGGTAGACAACCAGTTTTACTTCGTCGCCCTCCTTCAGTTCACCCATTTTGCAGTTCATCACCCGCGCGAAAACCGTCAGTTGATCGTCCAGTTTAATCATGGCGTGAATCAAAGGGGTTTCAAACCCTACCGGCACTCCCACCTCTTCTTCCGTCACTATCAGAACCCGGCCTTTGAGCGGCAGATCGACCCACTCCAGGTTTTCAGACAAGCATTCGGGGCAGACCACCCTGGGCGGGAATGCCCGGGTGCCGCAATCACGGCAGCTGGTGGTAGTGAACCGCCCTTCTTTGAGATTGTCGTAAAACGGGTAAATCCGGGTCATTTCCTTGCTTTGCAGCGGCCACATGTCCATTGTCACAGAATATTTTCCTTCAACTATACTCATTACGCCAGATCCCTCCCGTAAATTAATACCGTGTGCGCGGCGATGAAACCGCTCAGGTTATGCGTAAGGCCAATCCGGGCTCCTTCCACCTGGCGCACCGCGTCGCCTCTCAGCTGGTGCATGATTTCAATCCCCTGGCGAATGCCCGTCGCGCCAAAGGGGTGCCCGCAGGACAGCAAGCCGCCGTCCGTGTTGATCGGCACTTGCCCGCCGAAGTCGGATTGGCCTGCCTGGACGAAGGGACCGCCCTCGCCTTTTTCACAAAAACCGAGGTCTTCAGTTTCGATAATTTCCGAGATGGTAAAGCAGTCGTGGGTTTGCGCGACATTAACGTCTTTGGCCGTGACGCCGGCTTTGGCATAAGCTTGTTTGGCCGCGATTTTCAAGGACTCCCAGGTCGACCAGTTGGCCATATTGGCGGACATGTTGTGCAGGGTGGCCTGCCCGGTGCCTCTGATGTATACAAGCGGCTTGTCGGTTAAATATTTGGCTTTTTCTTCCGCCGCCAGGATAATTGCCGCGGCCCCGTCGGTGACCGGACAGCAATCGAAAAGCTTCATGGGACGTACGATGGCCCTGGCGTTCATAGCCTGCTCCAGGGTGATCGCCTCCTGGTATTGACCCTTCTTATTATTCAGGCCGTTGCGGCGGTTCTTCACCGATACCATGGCCAGTTGCTCTTCAGTGGTGCCGTACAGCTTCATATGCTCTTGAGCTACCGCGGAAAATACCGGCGGCGGCAGGCCCAGCCCCTGCGTGCCGTCCCAGTCATGGTCCACGGAAGCAAGCTCG
>NZ_MVQM01000041.1:0-4971 GCF_002067195.1 Pelotomaculum sp. PtaB.Bin117
TACATCCCGGTTCCCGCCGGTGACCTGTGCCTAGTTGAAGACAAGAAAGACTTTTCCTTGGAAACACTGTCCGTTGTTGCCGACGCGATTACCTCTCCGTATCAGGCTGCCATAAAGGCTGGCGTTAAAGAGGGAGACGTTGCGATCGTTATTGGCGGCACCGGCGGAATCGGTGTATACATGACTCAGATTGTCGCCGCGTTAGGCGCCAAAGAAGTTATCGTAATTGCCAGAAATAAAGAAAAATTAGAGCGTGCTCTTAGTTTCGGCGCGACACACACGATCAGCACCCTGGACAAAGACGCTAAGGCGGTTTCCGGTGATTTCAGGGCTTATTCAAAAGAAAAGAAACTGCCTAACTGGGGGCTGAAAATTTTTGAGTGCACCGGGTCGAAAGCCGGCCAGGAAATCGCCCTGGGCCTGCTTACATTCCTCAGCAAATTGATGATAGTCGGTTTTGGCATGGTTAAAACCGAGTACATGCTGTCGAGATTGATGGCGTTTGAAGCTGATATCATGGGTACCTGGGGCTGCCTGCCGCAATACTATAAGCCAGTGCTGAACATGGTGCTTGAAGGCAAAATCCAGGTTAAGCCTTTTGTGGATATCAGGCCGATGAGCACGATCTTAAAGGCATTTGAGGAAGCGCACAGCGGAAAGTTAGTGCAGCGTATTGTGTTGACCCCGGATTTCTAGAATGACCATCCCCCGGCCTTACTGCAATTTTGCATTAATACTGCATTGCTGCAGTTATTAGCTTAAGGTTATGGCTTTAAGATAATGGCCGGGGGTTTATTTGATTTGGTGGATGCATTATTGCATTGTTTGCATTTGCAATTTCGCAATTAATGTCGTATAGAGGCATGTACTCCCCTGGCAAGGATTTTGCAATAAACATATTTTGTGCATGTTATTTTTTTAACATGCGCTAAGCTAAAACGGAGGGGAGGTTTGACAATTAATTTTGATTTAACCGAAGAATTGCAAGACATAAGAAAAGTGGCCAGGGATTTCGCAGTTAAAGAAATACAGCCGACTGTGGACGAGGATGACAAAGCCCACCGGTTCCGCCGGGATTTGGTGCAAAAAATGGCCGACTTGGGCTTCTTTGGTTGTGTCATACCTGAAGAGTATGGTGGGAACGAAATGGGTTGGCTGGCTGCCACCATTATCGCTGAAGAAATATCACGGGTACATGCTTCGTTGCGTTTGCCGTTCAACATGAACCCCAATGGCCCGGGATGCACTATCCTGAGATACGGAACGGAAGAACAAAAGATAAAATATCTGCCCGGCCTGGTTGACGGCAGCTTGCTGGGGATGTTCGCCATTACCGAGCCCGACTCCGGTTCAGACGTGGGTTCAATGAGGACAAAAGCAATTAAGGATGGCGACAGCTATATTGTTAACGGTAATAAGATGTGGATTTCCAACGCCACCGTCTGTGATATGGGATTGCTTTACGCTTATACGGATCCGGCCAAGAAAATTAAAGGCATGACAGCTTTTGTCATTGACATGAATACGCCAGGGATCACAATTGAGCCGATCACGGATAAGCTTGGCACCTGGGGCGCGCCGGTTGGTTCGATTACGTTTGAAAACTGCCGTATTCCGGCATCAGCATTGCTCGGTCAAGAGGGGCAGGGCTTTAAGATCTGTATGGAACAGCTGAACGACACCCGCTTGGGCTGCCAGGCCGGCGGTCTCGGTTTGGCGCAGGCTTGCCTGGACGCGGCCTTGAAGTATGCTAATGAGCGGCAGCAGTTTGGCGTGCCGATTGGCAAATTCCAGATGGTCACCGACATGATCGCCCAGATGGCGACTGAGGTTGATGCAGCCAGGTTCTTGGTGTACCGTGCCGCTTTCCTGAAAGATCGAGGCAGGCCTTGTACTATGGAAACTTCCATGGGCAAGTACTATGTTGGTGAAGTAGTAAACAAATGCGCTGATTACGCCATGAAAATTTACGGTTCCTATGGTTACTCCGAGGAATACCCGGTTGCCCGTTATTATCGTGATGCCAAGTCGTATCAGATTGTTGAAGGCACCAGCAACATTCAAAAACTAATCATTGGTGAAACAATGCTTGGCTATCGCAAGCGTATATAGTATTATTATCAAGGTAATGGATTATTAAATATAAGGGGGTTTTCAAATGCACGAAAATTTATACGAGGAACTTGCCCAGAATAGAAAAAGAATTAAAGCCATGGGCGGCGAAAAAGCCGTTGCGAAACAGCACAAAGACGGCAAGTTGACGGCACGAGAAAGAATCGAGTATTTCTTTGACCCGGGTACTTTCACGGAAATCGGCATGTACCTCAAACACAGGGCAACTCATTTCGGCCTGGAAGGCAAAGAAATTCCGGCTGAAGGCGTTATTTGCGGCTATGGCAAGGTGAACGGCCGGATGGTTATGGTCGGCGCCGAGGATTTCACCTCCATGGCAGGTACGTTCGGCGAATACCACGGCAAGAAATTTGCTGCAGCTATCGAAATGGCCAAGGATATGGGCATTCCCTTCGTCGGCATGAATGACTCTGGCGGCGCCAGGTTGCAGGAAGGTATCGACACGCTGCAGGCTTATGCGTGGCTGTTTAAGTCCCAAAACCTGGCATCAGGCATTATCCCGCAAATTGCCACCCTGATGGGTCCGTGCATGGGCGGCCAAGCGTACCACCCGGTTATGCAGGACTTTGTCTTCCAGTGCCGTAATACCGGATTTATGGGCATTGCCGGTCCCCCATTCGTAAAAACCCAGTTGGGCATAGACATCGATCTGCCGACGCTGTCCGGCTGGCAGGCGCACGCCGTCAAGTCGGGCTGCACCCATGTCGTGGTGGAAGACGATAAAGACTGCATGGACAAGGTGAAGGATCTGCTTACGTTCCTGCCGCAGAACAACAAAGAAAAGTCAGCGCGTATCGCGTGCGACGACGACCCGATGAGATTGGCGCCGGAACTCGATGAAGTAATGCCGGAAAACAGAAATATGCCCTATGACATGCACAAGGTTATTTACAATATCGTTGACAACGGCTATTTCTTTGAAATTCATGAAGAATTTGCGAAGAACGTCATTGTCGGCTTCGGCCGGTTTAACGGGAGAGCGACAGGCATCGTCGCCAGCCAGCCCAACTGGATGGGCGGCGTAATCAACTGCGACGCCGCTGACAAGGTGGCCCGGTTTGTCCGGTTCTGCGACCTGTTCAATATTCCTCTCGTGAACATTCACGACACCCCGGCGTTCATGATCGGCCCGGAGGAAGACTGGAAGGGCATCCTGAGACACGGCGCCAAAATGCTGTATGCTTATATCGACGCCACAGTGCCGAAGGTAACAATAATCATGGGTAAATCATTTGCCGGCGCCTACCTTGGCATGTGCTGCAAGGATACGGGCGCGGACATCGTGTTCAGCTGGCCGCAGGCCACAGTGACCATCGTCGGCGCGGAAACAGCGGCGAGCGTTATTTTCGCCAAGGAAATTAAGAATTCAGAGAACCCGAAGGAAACAGCGGCACAGAAGATTAAAGAGTACAAAGACCTCTATCAGAACCCGTACAGCGCTGCCAGCCGCGGCTACATCGACGATGTGATTATGCCGAACGAAACCAGGAGAAACATCTGCCTGGCTCTCGACATGCTGGAGAACAAGACTGTGGCCAGGCCGTACAGGAAATACTCCAATATCAACTTGTAAAAAAACAATTCATTAATTAATCGTATCAGGAGTGATTTCTGAAGACAAGCCGGTGACGCGGCTAATGGGTTTAAACCATAAAACCGCGCCACCGACAGGCCATTAACAAAAAGTAAATATTAGGCTTCGCCCGCCGGCGGAGCCTGTCTATCGGAAAGTAACACTATTATGACTGGGAGTGAGGCGGTGACAAGATTTTATGCTAGCTGATCTGATTAAGAAGCCGCCGCTGACCCTCTGTCCGGATCAGACAATCGGGGATGTTTTACGCTTATGGCAGGAGCATCCCATTGGAGTTGTCGGCATCGTTGATGAGCAGGGCTGTCTGCTCGGAGTGGTGGGCAGCGGACTGACCTTTCGTGACGCGACGCCAATCTCACTGGAAACACCACTGGCTGAAGTGATGGAAACCAATTTTATCAGTATGAGTCCGGATGTTTACCAGGAAGAGGCATGGACAGCTCCCAGTGATGTAATCGCTATCGTTGACGCTGACGGAAAGCTGCAAGGAATCAGTACAAAATATGACCTGGCCACATCTCTTTATCCTTATACCAAGTTTATCAGCCGGGAGCTTGATGCTGTACTTAATGCCGCTCATACGGGTATCATTTCAATAAACAAAGACGGGATTATTACAACATTCAACCCTGCCGCTGAGAAGATAACTAGAAGAACCAGAAGTGAGGCTATCGGCAAGTTTCTGGCGGATGTTGTAATACCAACCGGCCTGCTGGAAATTCTGGAGACGGGTGAGACAAAGTTCGGACAACGGCTTCCGGTAAAATATTCGGTAGGCACAAGAATATACGTCAGCAACCGCAGCCCCATTATCGAAGATGGCAAGGTTATTGGAGCGGTAGGCATTTTTCAGGACATTTCAGAGATTGAGTTTATATCTCATGAATTAGAATCTGTTAAAGAACTAAACAAGGAACTAAAAGCTTTGATTGAATCTTCCTACGACGGTATTTTGATTGCAAGTTGTGATGGTGTTGTTTCCCAGGTAAATGAGGCGTACACCAGGATGACCGGCCTGAAGGCCAAGAATATCATCGGCCGGCCTTTTCAGAAATTGGTGGAGGGCGGTCATTATGCTTCGTCGATCGTAGATGCTGTTTTTAAGAAAAAAAAGGCTGTTACCAATTTGCAAACTTCACCGCTGGGGAACAGGCTTTTGATTACCGGCAACCCGGTGGCGAACGAACGCGGTGAAATTGTTCGAGTCGTAATCAACGTGCGGGATCTGACCGAGTTTGAAAAGT
>NZ_MVQM01000042.1:0-16414 GCF_002067195.1 Pelotomaculum sp. PtaB.Bin117
GAATTATTGAACCCACCCCGCTGCGCGGGTCGGTAATCAGAAGCACCTCGCAGGTAGAGGAGGAAACGGAAATAACCCGCCCCACCAGTCCTTCAGGTGTAAGAACAGTCATGTTTTCCTCAACACCGTCACTGGTTCCCCTGTTCAAGGTTATGTTGCCGAACCAGTTGCCCGGATCTCTGCCGACGACAGACGCGGCGATTAAATCATATGTTTCAGCCATCACCTGCTTATAATTAAGCAAACTGGTCAGGCGCTCGTTTTCCAGCTTATACTCGTTCAACTGGATTATCTGGCTTTCCAGGCTGGCAACTTTCTCTTCCAGAGCCTGATTGCGTTCTCCCGCCCTGTACATGGAAACAGGGAAAGATATCAGATGGCTGGTCTGTTTGCCCAACCAGTTAAATCCTGTCTGTACAGGCGCTATAGCATCCCTGAACATGGCTTCCAGGAGGGTCAGCCGGGTCCGCTCGGGTACCGTGACGCGTATGGCTACCAAGGCGGCCGCCACCAGGACCGCAAGCAAAAACAGCCTCCTGGCAGTTACCCAACGCACCCATAATTCACTCCCTGCTCTAATAATTCCAATAACGAAAATCAGGAACCAAAGCCGCCGTCAGGCCAGCTTTTTGGGTTGAATCAACACTTTGCGCAACACATCAATATTCTCAAGCACCCGTCCGGCGCCGTAAGCGACGGCCAGCAACGGCTCGTCCGCCATATGCACCGGCATCCCGGTCTCTTCAATAACCAGCCGGTCAAGACCCCGCAGCAGCGATCCGCCCCCGGCCATTACAATGCCCCGGTCCATGATGTCCGCAGCCAGTTCCGGCGGGGTTTGTTCAAGTGTCGCCTTGATTGCCTCAATAATGCTGGTTACAGGTTCGGAAAGGGCTTTGTAGATCTCTTCGGAAGTTATATTGACAGTCTTAGGCAATCCTGTGACGAGATCACGCCCCCGCACTTCTTCCGTCTCTGATGACGTAAGCGGATAAGCCGTACCGATTTGAATCTTGATTAACTCAGCCGTGCGCTCCCCGATTAATAAGTTATAGGTGCGTTTAACGTGGTTGATAATGGCCTCGTCCATTTCATCGCTGGCAATCCGGATCGAGCGGCTGGTAACAATGCCGCCGAGAGATATAACCGCCACTTCAGTAGTACCTCCGCCAATATCGACAATCATATTGCCGGTCGGCTCGTGCACAGGCAATCCCGACCCGATAGCCGCCGCCATCGGCTCTTCAATCAAATAAGCCTCTCTGGCTCCCGCTTGAAGCGCCGCTTCGCGCACCGCTCTCTCTTCCACCGCGGTAACCCCGGATGGAACGCCCACGACCACCCGTGGACGGACTAAAAAAGTACGGTTCCGGAGCGACTTATTAATAAAGTATTTAATCATGCTTTGAGTAACGTCGAAATCCGCGATAACTCCATCCTTCATCGGACGAATCGCCACAATGTTCCCCGGAGTACGGCCGATCATTCTCTTAGCGTCTTCCCCAACCGCAAGCACCTGGCCGGTGTCCTTTTGGATCGCCACCACCGAAGGCTCACGGATAACTATACCCTTTCCTTTAACGTATACGAGGGAGTTGGCCGTACCCAAATCCATACCCATATCTTTGGAAAACAGACCGACGCGCATTTCCCGGCCCCTTTCTATGTATAATACAAAAACAAAAAAATTAAATAAGTCCTTCTGCTTTAAAGCTGGTAAACTTGTTATCACCGATTATAATATGGTCCAGCACCTCGATCCCGATAATCCTTCCGGCCTCACTGAGCCTTCTGGTCACATCCAGGTCCTCTTTGCTGGGGGTATCGTCGCCGCTGGGGTGATTGTGCACCAGAATCAATGACGCAGCGCTTTTTTTAATCGCATTGCGAAAAAGCTCCCTGGGATGCACACTGGAAGTGTTTAGTGTGCCAATCGACACTTCGTCGTCCGCAATAACCTGGTTTCTCGTGTTCAGCAACAACGCCCTGAAATGTTCCCGGTCCAGGTGGCGCATTTCCTCCATCACCAGCCCGGCCGCGTCCCCCGGCGACTTAATCACCGGCCGGGGCTGACCGGTAAAACGGGACAGTCTTTTAGCCAGTTCCAACGCCGCCTTCACCTGGCTGGCTTTGGCCAGTCCAACGCCTTTAATCTCGCTTAGTTCTTCAACCGTGGCATCTACAAGCAAGCGGAGACTTTTAAAGCGCGCCAAAATCAGGGAAGCCAACTCCAGGACAGTTTTTTCATGAGAACCGGTTCCCAGAAGAATAGCTAAAAGCTCTATTTCCGACAGCGTTCCGGCTCCTTCTTGCAACAGTCTTTCCCGGGGCCTCATATCTGCCGGAAGTTCCTTAATAGTTAGACGATCGCCTGGTAAAACCAAAGGTCCATCTCCTAACAGAAAACCTCTTTTACAGCACGCTGCAACCAAAATTCTTCAGCATCAGGGAAAGTTTGGCCAGAGGAAGTCCGACGATGTTCGTATATGAACCTTCGATGCGTTCGACAAAAACCGCCCCAATCCCCTGGGCACCGTAAGAGCCGGCTTTATCCAACGGCTCACCGGTGGCGACGTACCTCCGGATTTCTTCCTCGTCCAGCGGCCGGAACATTACCCGGGATTGCTCATGGCCCACCTCAGCTTTACCGCTGCCGGCGTCTACCAGCGCAACCCCGGTAAGTACTTCGTGAACATTGCCCTGCAAGCGTTTCAGCATCTCTACGGCATCTTCCGCACAAGACGGCTTGCCCAGCAATTGCCCACGCCATACCACCACGGTATCGGCCCCGACAACAATCCCTTCCGCCAAACTATCCGCTACAAACATGGCCTTCCTGGCAGCAAGGCGCTCAACTACTTCAAAAGGCTGCAGCCCGGGTGGAGTGTGTTCTTCCAAATCACATACGATAACCCGGAAATTCAAACCAATTTGTTTCAATAAAGCCGCCCGGCGCGGGGAGGACGAAGCGAGAATTATTTCCTTTATTTTTCACACCCGCCTGTAAATAAAATAACCTAGGATAAGTCCCAAAGCTGTGAGCGGATTCAGAGCGAAAGTAAAGCCAAAGGTCAGGCTAAAAAACTGCAAGTCCAGCGTAAACTGTTTTAACCCTATGGTTGTAGTAGTTCCCAGCCAGGGCAACACCGGAGCCAGCGCGTTCCCGATAGCGCTCCCGGTCAGTCCGCCAACCAGCAGGAGCAGGACTAAAACCCAAACATTGCCGTAGTTCTTAAAACTCTTTGCCATAATATCTCCCCCGCTTACAAGAAACCAAACAAAAGAGACAAGCACATGCGCTATTTAACAGTTTATCATTTTAAGTATTTGATGACAAGGTTTGACGAAAATATTAAAAAAATGTTATTTAGCGTAAATATTTCTTTAAAATATTAAGCCTGCTCGTTTAAGACAGGCTTGGCGCTTGCCGGGACAGGCTAAAATTGCATACTTTACGGTTCTTTTACCAGCGCTATCATTTCTATCTCCACCGCGCTGTCCAGGGGCAATTCACTGACACCAACCGCCGCTCGCGCGTGTTGTCCCTTTTCACCAAATACTTCTATCAAAAAATCCGACGCGCCGTTGATAACCTGTGGTTGGCCGGTAAATCCGCTGATGCTGTTGACAAACCCCGTAACCTTGACTATTCTTTCAATATTATCCAAAGTACCAAGCACGCTTTTTATCGCGGCCAGACAATTGATTACGCACAGACGAGCCGCCCGGCAGCCTTCTTCCATCGACAAATCCCTGTCGATTTTACCGGAAAACATCAGCTTGCCATCAACAAGGGGAAGTTGCCCCGACGTGTAAACACAGCTGCCCGCGCGCACCGCCGGAATATACGCGGCAACCGGCTTGGGCACGGCGGGGATGTTTACCCCCATATCACTTAGTTTTTCTTCATAAGACAATATCACAGCCTCCCTACTTTTTACTGTAAAAGCAATTCCCGCGCCTCCGCCACCATGTAAAGCGATCCGGTAACGCATACCAGTTCATCGGGTCCGGCTATTGAAAGCGCTTTATTTAAAGCTGCTTCAATTTCTTCCGCCAGGTATACTTCCGGGGCATGGCGCCGTGCTTCCACAGCCAACTCCCGCCAATTTCCGGCTCGCGGGCTGTCCGGTTTGGTCACGATGACCGCTCTGGCCGCCGGAGCAAGTTCCGACACCACTTTGGCCCGCTCCTTGTCCGCCAGCATGCCGATTACCAAAATAACTTTTCTGCCCGGAAAATAATCATCTAACGCCTGGCGCAGGCTTCGGGCGCATTCATAGTTATGCGCCCCGTCAATGAGCACAAACGGCTCCCTGCGTAAAATTTCCAGTCTGGCCGGCCAACGTGTGGCCGCGAGTCCCTCCCGCACATTCCCGATATCTATTGGCAAGCCCCGGTCAATCAGCAGTTCCGCCGCCGCTATCGCTGAAACAGCGTTAATTTGCTGGTGTCTGCCGATCAGGGGCAGCCATAAATTATCATAGGCATACCGGCGACTTTGAACCGAAAACCGCTGTCCGTCAAGGGATGAGGACTGATGCTTCCAGGTAATGTCGCGTCCCACCAGCGTCAGCGGGGAACCTCTTTCACGGCACGTTTTCGTGATCACCGCCAGCGCCTTTCCCGCCGCCGCCGTAACTGTCGGGACACCGGGCTTAATAATGCCGGACTTAACTTCGGCAATTTCCCTTACTGATTTTCCCAAGTAATCGGTGTGGTCAATGCTTACGTTGGTAATAACTGCAAGCACCGGCGCAATTACGTTGGTGGAATCGACTGCTCCTCCCATGCCCACTTCCAGCACCAGAAAGTCAACATTTTCCTGATAGAAGTATTGAAAGGCGAGGGCAGTGGATACTTCGAATTCAGTCGGATGCTCAAAACCTTCCGACACCATCGCTTCCAGATGCGGCTGCAGGTCCGCTATCAAACCGGCTATCCTGCTTCCGCCTATTTCTTCGCCGTTGATCCGGAACCGTTCACAATAGGAGTGCAGGTGGGGCGAAGTGAATGTTCCCACCTTGTATCCAGCCGACTGCAATATATTTGCCAGCATGGCGGTGGTGGAACCTTTACCGTTTGTGCCGCCGATATGCGCTACTTTTAAGAATTGGTGCGGGTTGCCCAACCGGCTCAACAATTCTTCAATGCGGCTTAAACCAAAATTAACGCCAAATTTAGTCAAGTTGGCGAGGTAGTCCAACGCTTCTTTGAAGTCCAGAACAAATTCGCCTCCGGTAACCTGTTGGCAGTCATGCTCTCATGCAAGCTCCATAGGCCACTAATCCAGACAGGGGGGACGGTTCCAGTCTCACCGTCCCCTTGTCTCACCCTGTTCCAAAATATTAATACACTTTAGCATGTCCAAAGCTGACGTAAAAATTATTCATTTCCCCCCACCAGCATGGACAACCTTTCCCTGATGGCAGTCTGTTTGCCGGTTAATTCATTTTCTTTTTTCTTCTCTTTTTCAATCACGTCGGCCGGCGCCTTACTTAAAAAGCCCTGGTTGTTCAACTTGCCGTTCACCCTAGCCAGGTCTTTTTCCAACACCGCAAGTTCTTTACGCAGACGGGCAGCTTCTTGCTCAATGTCGATCAATCCCTTTAGCGGAACAAATACTTCCGCACCATGGGTTACAGCATGGGCAGCCTGCTCCGGTTTCTCCTTCAGTGCCTCAAAGATAGCTATTTTCGCATTCGCCAGGCCTTGAATATACCCTGTTCCCCGTTCCAGAACGTCTCTGAAAGCGGCCTGGGGAGCCTCCAGGTAGGCTTCGACCTGTTTTCCCGGCGGGACGTTCATTTCACTGCGGATATGCCTGATGGCCTTTGTTACCTCCATCAACATTTCCATTTGGCGCTCCGCCTCCGGATCAGCCAGTTCTTTTCCGGCAACCGGCCAGGACGCGCGCATTACCGTCAGTCCCTTGCCGGGCAAATGCTGCCATATCTCTTCCGTAATAAACGGCATAAACGGGTGGAGCAGTTCCAGTGTGCCCTTCAGCACGGCTGTCAACACGCTCTGCGCCGTATAGCGGTCCTGCGGAGTGGTTTTTCCGTAAAGTCTAGGTTTGGCCAACTCGATATACCAGTCGCAAAACTCATTCCAGATAAACTCGTAGAGAACCCTGGCAGCCTCTCCCAGTTCATACGACTCAAGCAACCGGGTGACTTCTTCCGCCAGGTTCTGGTAACGGCTAATGATCCACCGGTCGGCCAACGTGTATTGGCCGCGCTGCTCGCCCGGCTCAAAATCCTCCAGGTTCATCAAAACAAACCGTGAGGCGTTCCAAAGTTTATTGGCAAAATTACGCGCCCCGTCCAGCTTCTCAAAGTTAAAGCGCAGGTCGTTGCCTGGAGTGTTGCTGGTTACCAGCATAAAGCGCAGACTGTCCGCGCCGTGCGACTCAATGACGTCAATCGGGTCCACCCCGTTGCCCAAGGATTTGCTCATCTTTCGCCCCAGGGCGTCCAGCACCATTCCGTGAATGGAAACAACCCTGAACGGAACGTCGTTCATAAAGGCCAAACCGGAAAAGATCATCCTGGCAACCCAGAAAAAAATAATATCGCGCCCGGTCACAAGGACAGAGGTAGGATAGTAATACGCAAGTTCAATCGTCTGCTTCGGCCACCCCAAGGTCGAGAAAGGCCACAGGGCGGAGGAAAACCAGGTGTCCAGCACATCGGGATCTTGTTCTAAATCTGTGCCGCCGCATTTAGGGCACTGTGACACCGGCTTTTTGGACGCGATCGTTTCATCACAATCCTTGCAATACCATACCGGTATGCGGTGACCCCACCAGAGCTGGCGGGAGATGCACCAATCGCGGATATTTTCCATCCAGCTCAGGTAAACTTTGGTAAACCGCTCGGGAATGAAGCGGACATCTCCCGCTTTTGCCGCCTCAATAGCCTGCTCAGCCAACGGTTTCATTTTGACGAACCACTGGCGGGAAAGCATCGGCTCAATAACCGTGTTGCAGCGGTAGCAGTGGCCCACACCGTGGGACAAGTCTTCGGTTTTCAGAAGGTAACCGCCCGCTTCCAGGTCGCGTACGATTTTTTTACGGCAATCATAGCGGTCCAGCCCCTGGTAACGCGGGCCCGCTTCCGCGCTCATCTTGCCCTCTTTGTCAATTACTATGATCTGCTCCAGGCCGTGCCGGTACCCCACCTCAAAGTCGTTGGGATCGTGGGCCGGGGTAATCTTAACCGCCCCTGTGCCGAAGGAAGGGTCTACATACTCGTCGGCGATGAGCGGCATCTCCCGCCCGACCAGGGGCAGAACAAGCATTTTTCCAATCAAGCCGGCATAGCGTTCGTCATCCGGGTGCACCGCCACGGCCGTGTCGCCGAGCACAGTTTCAGGCCGGGTGGTCGCGACAACAACGTGACCGTCCCCGTCTTTAAAAGGATATTTCAGATACCAAAAATGCCCGGGTTTTTCTATATGCTCCACTTCAATATCGGATATGGTGGTGTGGCATTTGGGACACCAATTGGTAATATAATAATCACGGTAAATCAAACCGCGCTCAAAGAGCCTGATAAAGACTTCCCGCACAGCTTCCGAGCAGCCTTCATCCATGGTAAAGCGTTCCCGCTGCCAGTCGCAGGAGGCGCCCAGCCTTCTTAATTGGGCGGTGATCCGGCTGCCGTACTGCTCTTTCCATGCCCATGCCCGTTTCAGGAACGCTTCCCGCCCAATCTCGTACCGGGAAGTCCCTTCCTTCGCCAACTGCTCTTCAACCTTGGCCTGAGTGGCAATACCCGCGTGGTCCGTACCCGGCACCCAAAGCGAGTTGTAACCCTGCATCCGCCGCCACCTGGTCAGGATGTCCTGCAAAGTGTAATCCAGAGCGTGCCCCATGTGCAACTGCCCGGTAACATTGGGCGGGGGCATTACAATACAAAACGGCTTCTGCTCCGGGTTAACCCCGATGTGAAAAAACCCGCCATTTTCCCAGTAGGGATACCACCGGTCTTCCACTGCACGTGGATCGTAGGTGGAAGGAATATCTGCTTTAGCCAAAGCGCTCCTCTCCTTACATCTCCATTATAAAAAACCAAAACCCTCCACCTGTTAGCAGAGGAGAAATCATTCGCACCTCTTGGCATATTTTCTCCAGGAAAGGCAAAAATCCTTCAAAAAAAATATAATTGCTTTTCAGGCATGAAAGCGCTCATTAAAAAATAAAATTTTATGATTGCTATTCAAGTAGTCAGAATTCAGCAGTCAGAGTATTTCGAGACGATAAAACATTTTTTCAGACTGCTGATTACTGACCACTAACTCCTTAGTAGCGACAATAAGATAACTAACATGGGGGTTGAACAGCTTGCGTCCGACACTTATTGCCAAGATTGCCATGATAACCCTCTTGGCCACATTGGCAATTTTTGCCTTGCATGACAGAATTAAACCTGCCGCAGAGCAGGAGGTCCATACCGTCAGGGTATTAGAATCGGTAAGGTCGCCGTACTTCCTGCCCCAATACCTGGCTTTAAATCTGGGCTTTTTTAAGGAACAGCACCTGGATGTGAAAATTACCACAGCCAATCCTGAGTTCATCCGTGCCGCCCTGGCCGACCGGAGAACAGACGTGGCGCTTTGCGGCATGCAAAAAATAATCTTCAACCCGGACGATCCTGAGAGGGAGAAAAATGGTCCGATAGTCTTTGCCACCATGGCCTGCCGGGACGGGTCCCTTCTATTAAGCAAGAAAAACGATTCCGCCTTCCAATGGCAAAAGCTGCAAAACAAAACAATTATCGGCAGCCCTCATAACGACAGTTCAGAAATCGCGCTTGAAAATGCTCTCAGGCAGGCCGGCATCCTTCCCTACCGACAGGTGACCATCTATTACAATATTCCTGAGAAATTGCGCGTCGGCGCTTTTCGCGCCGGAACGGGCAATTACCTTCAGTTACTGGAACCGGAAGCTTCCATGGCAGAAATGGAAGGTTATGGTCAGGTGGTTGCCTCGGTAGGAGCAGCGTGTGACGATATGACAATTACAGCTTTCGCCGCCTTGCCTGGATATATAGAATCTAACCCGGAGATAATCCAAAAGTTCACCAATGCTATATACAAGGCCCAGCTCTGGCTAAAACAACACAGCGCCGAAGAAGCAGCCATGGCGGTTTACCCGTCATTTTCCAATCTTGAGATGCAGGTATTGATAAAATCCATCGAACGGTACGGCACATTAAAGATATGGACAGATAATCCGGTAGTCGAGCGCGAACCTTATGAAAGATTCAACACCGCGGCAAAAAATGCCGGGGAAATTGCCGCACCAGTACCTTACGATACTACCGTTGTCACGAGTTTCGCCCGTCAGGCGGTTGAGACAGTAACGTACGCCCCGGAAACGGAAACAGAAAAGAAAAAAAGAAAATCATTTATGATATTCTTCCAGTAATATTCACCCATTGTTCAATTATACTCAGCAGTTCTTCCCTACCCTGACCGGTTTCTGCGGAAAAAGCCGTCAACATGTCTTCCCCGTCTAGCGGCAATTCCTTCCTGATGGTTTGCATGGAACGGAGCAGCTTCGAACGCGATAGCTTATCCGCTTTTGTCGTGACAACCGCCACCGGGATACCGCAGTTCTTTAACCAGCCGAACACTTGAATATCCAGGTCTGTTGGCGGGTGGCGGCTATCGATAAGCAGTAAAATGCCTTTTAAATTTTTCCTCCCCGTCAGGTAGGTTTCAATCATTCTACCCCAGTTTTCCCTTTCACCGGCAGCCACTCTGGCATAACCGTAGCCCGGCAGGTCCACTAAATGAAACTGCCCGTTGATTAGAAAAAAGTTAATCAGGCGGGTACGTCCCGGGGTATTGCTGGTGCGGGCAAGCCCCCGCCTGTTGACGACTTTATTCAACAGGGAAGACTTCCCTACATTAGAACGCCCGGCCAGGGCTACCTCCATAAGTTCCCCGGCCGGGTACTGCGCGGCTTTAACCGCGCTGGTAACGAATTCCGCGCTGGTTATTTTCATGACGGTGCAGGGGCGCTTCCCTCGCTTATTACAGCAGGGTGATAAACTTCCGGCGACACCACCGGGGGGACAGCGTCAAGACCTTCGGGCCTGTATTCTTTTTCCGCGAGGGCCGTTTCCAATACTTCATCCATATGATCCACCAGAATAAAGTTGATCTTATCTTTCACCTTTTTAGGAATATCGTCCAAGTCTTTCTTATTATCTTTAGGCAAAAGCAGAGTTTTTATACCGGCACGGTGCGCAGCCAGCACCTTTTCCTTGATTCCGCCCACCGGCAGCACCCGGCCGCGCAAGGTAATTTCACCCGTCATCGCCACGTCATGCCGCACCTTGCGCCCGGTAATAGCCGATGCCAGGGCGGTAGCCATGGTAATGCCCGCCGAGGGGCCGTCTTTGGGAATAGCCCCCTCGGGAACATGGATATGAATATCCTCCTTATTGTAAAACTCCTCGTTTATACCCAGTTCGTCAGTCCGGCTCCGGATGTAGCTATAACCGGCCTGCGCCGATTCTTTCATCACTTCGCCCAGCTTACCGGTTAAAGTCAGCTTGCCGCTTCCTTTATAAATAGTGATTTCAATCGCCAGCGTATCGCCGCCCACTTCCGTCCAGGCCAGGCCTGTAGCCACCCCTACCTGGTCGTCCTGCTCCGCCACGCCGTAGCGGAAACGGGAAGTGCCTAGAAATTGGCTCAAGTTTTGCGTGGTCACCTGAACCTTTTTGGTCTTATCGGTAACAATCTGCCTGGCGGTCTTGCGGCAAATCGCCGCTATTTGTCTTTCCAGATTCCGCACGCCTGATTCTCTGGTATATTCCCGGATAATCTTGCGAATGGTGTTTTCAGAAATCTTCAACATGCCTTTACTCAACCCGTGTTCTTTTACCTGCTTGGGGAAGAGATGACGCACGCCGATCTGCACTTTCTCTTCTTCCGTGTAGCCGGATAGATAGATTACCTCCATCCGGTCCAGCAGCGGCCTGGGAATGTTTTGCTGCACGTTCGCCGTGGTGATGAACATAACGTTGGACAGGTCAAACGGGGCTTCAATGTAATGATCGCTGAAAGTGTTGTTCTGTTCCATATCCAACACTTCGAGAAGCGCCGCAGACGGGTCGCCGCGAAAGTCCATACTCATTTTATCAATCTCATCCAGCAGGAATACCGGGTTTTTGGAGCCGGCCTGACGCATACCCTGGATGATCCGCCCCGGCATGGCGCCGACGTAAGTACGGCGGTGCCCCCGGATTTCAGCTTCATCGCGCACTCCGCCCAGGGACATGCGGACAAACTTCCGCTCCAAGGCGCGGGCTATTGAACGGCCGAGAGAAGTTTTACCCACACCGGGCGGCCCCACAAAGCAGATAATCGGGCCTTTCATTTTCTTGGCCAGCTTGCGGATTGCCAGGTATTCCAAAATACGTTCCTTCACCGTTTTTAATCCGTAATGGTCTTCTTCCAAGATGGTTTCGGCTCCTTTGATATCAAGCCGGTCTCTGGTAGCTTTGTTCCAGGGCAAGGATAAAAGCCAGTCCAAATAGTTGCGTACTACCGCTGCTTCCGCCGCCATCGGCGGCATTTTCTCAAGTCTTTCAACTTCCTTGATGGCCTTTTCTTCCACTTCTTTCGGCAGTTTGGCCCGGGCGATTTTCTCTCTCAGGTCTTCACCCTCGGCCACCCGTTCATCTTTCTCGCCGAGTTCCCGCTGAATCGCTTTCATTTGTTCACGCAAGTAATATTCCTTCTGAGTCTTTTCCATCTGTTTGCGGACACGAATATTGATTTTACGTTCCAGTTCAACAATTTCCAGCTCTTTTGCCACAATAGCGCATAGTTTTTCAAGACGCTGGGAGATGTTTACAGACTCAAGAATGCTTTGCTTATCTTCAATACGCAGGGTCAGGTGCGAAGCGACAATATCCGCCAGACGCCCGGGTTCGTCAAGATTAACGACGGAAACAACCGCTTCGGGCGGTATCCGCTTGGATAGTTTAACGTATTGTTCAAACTGGTAAACCAAACTGCGCATCAGCGCTTCTATTTCACTGTTTTTTTGAACATTTTCGGAGTATTGCTCAATCTCCACCTGAAAATATGGCTCGTTAGTTATAAAATTTCTGACCTTTGCCCTGGCAAGTCCTTCCACTAAAACCCGGATAGTGCCACCCGGCAGTTTTAATAGTTGTTTAACTTCAGCAACTGTGCCAATAGCAAAAATATCATCCTGTCCCGGATCGTCAGTCTGCGCCTCTTTCTGGGTGGCAAGAAAAATAACCCGGTCCTGGATCATCGCTTCCTCTATGGCAACTACTGATTTTTCACGGCCGACATCCAGGTGAATGACCATGTAGGGAAAGACCAGAATACCCCTTAAAGGCAACAAGGGCAAAGTCTTTATTTCAGAATGCATAGCTGCGCCTCCTTTTGAGAAGATGTTGCTTACGTTGTCATAATATTAGGACGTACATTCATATGCGTTTATTTTAACATGAAATTTTGAAAACCCCTATAGTAATAATTACTAGAAAACCAATAAACCCGGCTTAAGCCGGGTTATTAATACAGATCTGGACATTGTATTTATATTTTGCTTCTTCTTGCTAATCAAAGCAAGTTGACTCAGCAGGCCATGCCATCTCCGTTGAATCCAGCCATTTTACAAGGTATGTCCCACCATTAAACCATTAGCGCTCAATACATCCGGCGCGGCCGGAGCCTGCCGCTCTATTTTTTTGCCCAACACCGGCATGGTGATCAGCGCCGCACGCATTACCTCTTCCAGACGATTGACAGGGATCACCTCAATCCCCGTAAAATCACGGAACAGTTCCTGGTAGTTTTCAGCCGGTATCAGCACCTTTCTGGCTCCGGCCCGGCGGGCGGCTTCCACCTTGGCCACTATGCCGCCCACAGGCTTAACCAAGCCGCGAATGGATACCTCACCGGTCATGGCCACTGTGTTGTCAACCGGCAGGCCAAGGATTGCCGAATAAACAGCCGTGGCTATGGTAACACCTGCCGAAGGCCCATCGGTAGGCGCCGCCCCAGGCAAGTTCACATGGATATCGTAATCCCGGGGGTCGCATTCCATCGCCCGGCGCAGCACAGTGAGAACATTTTCCACCGAACTCCTGGCCATACTTTTGCGGCGAACGGTCTTGCCGCCTCCCCCCATCTCTTCTTCTTCCACGAGTCCGGTAACAGTTAACTTGCCTTGCTCCCTGGCAGCGGGCAGAGCATTGGCTTCCACTTCAAGGAGAACCCCCATGCCCGGGCCATACACGGCGAGTCCGTTAACCAGTCCGACTTGAGGGTGATCAGGTATCTTTTTGTCAGGACGCGGCGCGTACTGCCCGCTTTGGACAACCCACTCGATATCGGCAGTACGGATCTCCTCCCGTTCTTCGGTTATAACCAAACCGGCGGCAATTTGAATAATATTTACAGCCTCGCGTCCGTTTGTGGCATACTTTTTCAGCACTTCAAGCGCTCCCGCGCTGAGAGGCATCTTTATTTTCCCGGCCGCGTTGGCAGCTATCATTTCAATTTCGTCAGGCAGAAGCTGGCGAAAATAAACTTCCAAACAGCGGGAGCGAATAGCCGGCGCGATATGTTCCGGACCCCGCGTAGTCGCGCCCACCATCCGGAAATCCGCCGGCAGTCCGTTTTGAAAGATATCATGTATATGCGAGGGTATATTGGGGTCCTCCGCGCTGTAATACGCGCTCTCCAGGTGGACTTTGCGGTCTTCCATCACTTTCAACAGCTTGTTTATCTGGCTGGGGTGCAGCTCACCAATTTCATCAATAAACAACACTCCGCCATGCGCCTTCGTTACCGCGCCGGCCTTTGGCTGGGGAATGCCCGCGATACCCATCGCGCCCGCCCCCTGGTAGATCGGGTCGTGGACCGACCCGATCAACGGGTCGGCAATGCCGCGCTCGTCAAAACGGGCCGTGGTAGCGTCGATTTCGATAAATTTAGCATCCTCCTTAAACGGAGAGCAGGCGTTCTTCTTCGCTTCTTCCAGCACCAGTCTGGCCGCGGCGGTCTTGCCCACACCAGGCGGCCCATAGATGATCAAGTGCTGGGGGTTAGGTCCGCAAAGGGCCGCGCGCAAAGACTTCAGCCCCTCCGGTTGCCCGATAATTTCTTGGAAACTGGCCGGGCGGGTTTTTTCACTAAGAGGCTCAGTCAGGGAAATGGAACGCAGTTCCTTGAGCTTTTCCATTTCTCTCTTTGATTCTCTCTCCAGCACGTTCTTGCTGCTGTGCTGATTCTTTAACAAATTCCAAAAATACAAGCCGATAATCACCGCGAAAAAGACCTGAATAAAAGTCAATATGCTGCCAAAACCGGAAGAATAATCTCCCATAAGACACTTCCTCCCATCAAACAGGAATATTAACATTAGTATTGCTAAGTTTTTGAAATTTTAACCAAAATTTTTAAATTCAAGCATCCTGAGTCTTACAACAGAACAAAATCCAAACAGGCGACGGCCGGCAATGAAGAAAAAACTCCTGCGGTATTATTTCCGTCAGGAGCTTTCTTTCGCGCATAACAACTCCGGCGCGACTTAAGCCGTTTTTTTCTTGTTGCGAGCCGGCGCTGTGAACAGCACGTTTTCTTTTATCAATAATAATATCAATTTGAAAATGTAACAGGTACACAGTATTGCTTTGATAAAGTCGAGGCAAGACTGGCCGAATTGATTAAGTCATCTACAGTTGCGGAAAGATGTATTTCCATCCGTGCATTTTTTCTGCGGCCGCCTGCCACTCCGGCGGCGATGTTTACCGGCATGCCATTTTTCTTTGTGATATTGACTATTTTTTTTATTATTTCATTGGCCCATAAACCGGCATCATCTTTTTTTTCCGTGGTCACTACTATAAACTCATCCCCGGCATAACGTCCTGGGAAATAGAGTCCGCCGGACGTATTTTCGGTAAGAATTTGCCCGACTATTTTCAAACAACGATCTCCGTAAACATGTCCATGTTTTTTGTTAATAAGTCCAAAACCGTTCAGGTCAAAAAATATGACTGTGAGTTCATTCCCAGCCTTCAGGATGTTCTCAGCCAGATATCTTATATATGAACCTGTCATAAGCCCGGTTAGCGGATCTGTATGCCTGCCAATTTTAACAAGAATATCAGTTCTAGTAATAATTCCGACTAATTTGCAGCCCTCTAAAACCGGTAGCCTTTCCAGTTTTTTTTCCTCAAGAATACTTTTAGCATCCCATAGAGTAGTATATTTGTTAACATGTACTACATTTTTGCTCATGGCGTCGGCAACAATACGATTATGATGGACGCAACGCACGTCCCGGGAGGTTATAATGCCGCACAGCTGTTTTCTTTCATCTAAAACCGGAAGACCGCCTATTTTATTTTTTTCCATAATTAAAGCCGCTTTACTAACGCTATCCAGAACATCGGCTGTAATGACAGGAGAAGACATAACATCAAATACTTTGAGCATCACAGGTCAACCTCAACATTAATATTCAAAACTATATTTACTTGAGCTTTCAAAACTGCTGTTTCGGATGCAATCTTACACCCTTCATCCAGAATAATATTTAATAGCTTATCCCGGGTAATCAATAGGGAAAGTGAATTTCGAATTACCACTGCTTCAAAGGGCCCCTCATTTACCTTTATAATTTCATATTGTTCCGGACTCAGCACATCTATCATCCGTTGAACGGCTTCGGGACCAACGGGCGCCTTTTTGCCGATGAGCAGTACGTCCTGTATCGGGGGAATCTCAAATTCAGACAGTATAATTGAAATTTGTGCCTTTCTCCCGGTATCATTCGAATTACCTGATTTCAAGTTAAACAACCCCATCCCAATCTTTTAGCAATACCTTATCTGAAGCATGGATGACCTTTTCAACCAAGTGGGGATCGAACTGAGTGCCGCTAAACTTATCTAATTCATTAATAATTTGCTCCATACTATTAATTTGAGAATAAGGCCTGCCTGAAGTCATGGCATCAAAAGCATCTGCCAGGGCCAGTATCCTTGCTCCCATGGGAATATCTCTTCCATGAAAGCCGTTGTAACCGCTGCCATCCCATCTCTCATGGTGCAGATTCACCAACTGGAGAAAAGGTTTGGTCCAAGGATAGGATGATAATATTTCAACTCCGTATTCCGTATGTTTCTTAATAATAGTAAACTCTTTACTTGTTAACTTTCCTGGTTTATTTAATATTTTTAAATCAATTTTAGTTTTACCGATGTCATGAAGCAAACCCGCATATTTGATTAACGAAACTTGCTTTTCTGATAATCCTAGAAAATTCCCGATTCTAGTGGCAATGATTCCCACATTGACTGAATGTTGATAAGTTTCTAAACTGTAATCATAGATCATTTTG
>NZ_MVQM01000043.1:0-63380 GCF_002067195.1 Pelotomaculum sp. PtaB.Bin117
TTGCTTGAGACGATCTCCGAGGGCAGCCAACTTGGCCTTGATCGTGCCGTCAATTACCTTGTCCCCGATCCGGATCAGCACTCCTCCGAGCAGAGATGGATCGGTAGCATAAGAAACCTGCACTTTTTTGCCGGTCAGCTTGGCCAGCAACTGGTCGAATTCGCCTTTTTCCTGATCTTTCAAGTCTACCACCGATGTGACCCGGACCTCCACAATGTTACGCGCCGCGTTGGCCTTGGCGATGAACTCCGACGCGATATCCCCCAAAAATGTTTCCCGCCGGCGATCCACCAGCAATTTAATGAAGTTAAGGGTCAACTCGGATATTTTCCCCTTAAACAGCTGGTCGAGCAGTTCCTTTTTCGCGGCAGCCGTAATCTGGGGGTGGTACAGCACTTTTTGCAGGTCGGTGTTCTCCTGAAGGATCGTGTCTACGGCTTTTAATTCCTCTTCTATTTGGTCAACTTGATTCGATTCCACGGCGAGATCATATAACGCCGCCGAGTAGCGTCCTGCTACAGCCCCTTTTAGCATAGCAGCTCCCCTGCCTCTTTAACGAACTCCTGGACCAGCTCGTGCTGGATGTTGTCGTCAATCTGGCGCTCCAGGATCTTGCCTGCCACAAGAATGGCCAGACTCGCGGCCTGGTCGCGCATCTCGGCAACAGCCTTGTCTTTTTCACGCTGGATCTCGACAAGGGCTGAATCTTTCAGCCTCTTTGCCTCTTCCTTGGCGCTTTCAATGATTTCAACAGCCTGCTCCTCACCCGCTTTGGTAGCTTTCTGGATAATCTCCTGGGCATGCTCGCGGGCGCGGCGCAATTCCGCCTCAAATTCTGCTTTATATTGCTCAGCTTGCTCCCTTTCCTGCTCGGCGGCCGCGATGCTGTCGGCAATAAGCTTTTGACGGTCGGAGAGTAGTTTGGTCAAGGGCTTGTACGCGACAAATTTAAGGAAGATCAATAACAAAATAAAGTGAAACACCTGCGCCAGCAGGGTCGCATTTGGAAAATTTTCCAAAACTTTTTCCCCTCCATTCGCACGTCTGACACCGGACGTCAAACGTAAATTCGGTCGTTAGGGGCCGGAGGTCAATGAAACCAACCGCCGCACGCCGCAAATCCGGCCGCCTGCCGCCAGGCGTCAAACAATGGCCGGCATCCGGCTTCCGGCGACTGATGTCTTTTCTCAGCCACCAACCTTGCCCCACAGCATGAAGGCAATAACAATCGAGATAACCGGCAGAGCCTCAATCAGACCGAGAGAAATAAACAGCAAGGTCATTGTTGATCCCCTGGCTTCCGGCTGGCGGGCAATCGCCTCAATCGCTTTACCGGTCATGACACCGTCACCGATAGCGGCGCCGCATGCGCCCAGGCCGATAGCAATAGCACAACCAATAGCGGCTCCAGCTTGTAACATTCCGTTTTCCATTTAAAATTCCCATCCTTTCATTAAATGTTATACTTAACCTGTTTTTTTAAGAGACTTGGTATCATTTAAAGTTTGGCTAATGATCCGCGGTAGCTATGGAAATATATACGATAGAAAGCATGGTAAAGATAAACGCCTGGATGCAGCCAACGAAAATACTGAAGGCCAGCCATACTACCGAAGCGATAAAGCCTCCCAGCAAGTCGGCCCACATTCCAAACAGCCCCAGTAAAACTATCAGCATCACTTCACCGCCGTAAATATTCCCGTAAAGACGGAAGGCCAGCGTGACCGGCTTGGAAAACTCTTCGATCAAATTAATTGGAAGGAAAAAAACATAAGGCGTGACAAAATGTTTAAAGTAGCCGGCGCCTTTGTACTTCAATCCGTAATAATACATTAGCGCGAAAGTAGTCAGGGATAGCGCGAAAGTGGTGTTGGGATTGGCTGTTGGGGAACTGAGCGTCGGTACAAGTCCAAGAATGTTGGAAAACAGGATAAAGATAAAGAACGTAATAACCACACCGATGATACCCGCTCCTTTTTGCGGGTCCATGTTCTGGTTGACCAGATTCCTGATTCCCTCAAACATCATCTCAAAGACATTTTGCACCCCGCGCGGCCGCCGCATATCCATATTGCGGGTGGCGACAATGGCAAAAAGCGCCACCAGGATCATTGTCAGCCAGGTCATCACCATTACTTTTGGGATAAACTCAAAATGCATGCCGCCTATGTTTAAATTCCAAAGTATTTGATGCCCGTGCTCATCCAACTCCCAGAAATGAAAAACGTTTCCCCAAATATCTAGCCTCTCTTCAACTTCTGCCATGCTTAACATATTCTTTTCTCACCTCCTTCTCTTTAAATGATAGCCATCTGCATAACTCAAATCCATTGATATAGCTGGATTTGGTGCACACTAAATTTGCTTATCACTCAATATATGATGTGATTTCCTCCCATAAATGTTCGAATTAAGTATCCTTATGCCCTTGCAATCATCCCAAATTCTTTAACGGTAAAAAAAAATGATGTATCCTTAAAATCATCTCTCTCATACTTACTCCCGGCTTCTGACTCCTGAGTCCTGCGTAGTTACTGACTTATATTTCAAAGAGCCGGCAAGGCCGCTTCCCTTCAGCAAGGCACCCGCCATACCAAAAGTAAAGATGCACGGAACCACGAAAATCCCGGCCGCGGCCGCGTAAATATTGGCAAAACCTGTTCTGGAAACAAAATACAAGACCGCCATGATGATGAGAAGCCGCAGGAAAACACCGGCCAGCAATTGTGCTTTGGCGCGGAGCAAGTTCCCCCGGGAAAGGGCCTGCAGTCTTTTATTCAGAAAAAAAGCATTCCACATACCCGTGGCCGTACCCACCAGAAAACCCCAAACAACAGGATTTTTCGGCTGCAGCAACAGCACGAAGCAATAGAACGCTAAAAGAAAGCCGGATATGCGCAATGTCCTAGCTAACTGGCCAGCAAAATCCCAGTCTCGCATTATGCTTACTTCCTCTCCCCAAAAAACCTCTGCAGGGTTTTATATATGCCGGTAATCCCAATCGCGATACCGGCAATAACCCCGGCCAGCATGAGCCAGGGCCCGGTGCCGAAATGACGGTCCAAAAACTGCCCGCAGTAGTAACCGGACACAACTGTAACGGCAAGCTCCGTGCCGATAGCAGTGGTTAGGCCCATTGCCTGAAGCGCCCACCGCTGGTCCCGTTTTTCTATATCTTTATCATCTTTATCAAAGTCTTTTTTCTTCTGCATACTTAATCAGCGGATCACGCCCAAGTGAACACGCGCGCCGGCTACCGTCCACCCGGCCTACCCCCTGAATCACCCTCAACATATATTGCTTCTACACTTTTTATACTATTCCTCCAAGAAAAAATAAAATTTTATTTGGAAATTAAATTATTCAGCAGTCAGCAGTCAGGGGTCAGAATATTTAAGGCATTAAACATACCTTATCCTGCCTGCTGTTTACTATGCAGTTACATCTAAAATTTATGAAGGCAAAACTCCTGCATTCGTTCTTTAGAAATGCCAAACTTGTGTTTGATTGCTTGTACGATTCGCCGTGAAGCAAGCCCGTCGCCATAGGGGTTGACGGCGTTGGCCATTTTCCCGTAGCATTCGTGGTCCTCCAGCAGGCGCCTGGTCTCGGACAACACCGCCTCTCTGGCGGTGCCCACCAGCCGGACAGTGCCGGCGTCTACCGCCTCAGGCCGCTCGGTCGTGCTGCGCAGCACTAAAACGGGCTTGCCCAACGCGGGAGCCTCTTCCTGGAGGCCGCCGGAGTCGCTTAAAACAAGGTAACTGCGGTTGATCAGATTGGCGAACGGCTGGTAGTCCAGAGGTTCAATCAAATGAATGCGGTCCCGCCCGCCCAGCTCTTCTTCCACCACACTTCTAACCAGAGGGTTTTTATGCACCGGAAAGACAACTTCCACATCGCGGTAGTTTTCCGTCACTTCCCCCAGCGCCCGGTATATCTCGCGCATCGGCCCGCCCAGGTTCTCCCTGCGGTGGGTCGTAACCAGCAGAACCCTTTGTTTCGCGTAATCAATCCGGCTCAATACCCGGTCGGCAAAAATGTAGCCCGGCCGCACAGTGGCCAGCAGAGCGTCGATTACGGTATTCCCCGTCACATATATGTTTTCCCCGGACACTCCCTCGTCAAGCAGGTTTTGCCTGGCGTTGGCCGTGGGGGCGAAGTGCAGGTCGGCCAGCACGCCGGTCAAGTGGCGGTTGATCTCCTCCGGAAAGGGGGAATACTTGTCACGCGTCCGCAGGCCGGCTTCAACATGTCCCACCGGAATCTGCAGGTAGTAAGCAGCCAGGGCGGCCACAAAGGTGGTGGTTGTATCGCCGTGGACCAGGACCAGACCGGGTTTCTCCTTTTGGAATACTTCCCGCAGCCCGGTCAGCGCCCGGCTGGTGATGTCAAAAAGACTTTGCTGCCGGCGCATAATATCCAGGTCGTAGTGAGGCACTATTTCAAACAGATCGAGCACCTGGTCCAGCATCTCCCGGTGCTGGGCGGTAACAGCCACTTTACATTCCATATCGTCCCGGTGTTTCGCCAACTCTTTTACCAGGGGAGCCATTTTAATCGCCTCCGGCCTGGTCCCGAAAACTGTGATCACTTTCAGCAAAGGATACAACTACCTTTCTCATTCTCTCATTACTGAGCCCCGAGAGTTACATATAATAGTTATTCAGTTGGCAGAGTCAGAATGCTCAAAACGAAAGGCCTTTTCCTTATTCCGACTCCTTAACCCCGACTCCTGATTCCTGGACATACCTGA
Source organism: Pelotomaculum sp. PtaB.Bin117 (assembly GCF_002067195.1). Taxonomy (NCBI): domain Bacteria; kingdom Bacillati; phylum Bacillota; class Clostridia; order Eubacteriales; family Desulfotomaculaceae; genus Pelotomaculum; species Pelotomaculum sp. PtaB.Bin117. The sequence goes on from NZ_MVQM01000043.1 coordinate 4,757, forward strand.
CCAGTTCCACTCCTGCCTCATCAAATATCTCCTGCGCCGAGAGGTCGGGATAATCACCCTGGAAAACCACCTTCCCGACGCCGGCGTTGATCATAATTTTCGCACAGAGCAGGCAGGGCTGGTGGGTGACGTAACAAGTCGCCCCCTTGATGGCGATACCATGCACGGCAGCCTGGATCACGGCGTTTTGTTCGGCGTGCAGCCCGCGGCATAGTTCGTGGCGCTCGCCGGAAGGCACGCCCAACCGCTCGCGCAAACAGCCGATATCCAGGCAATGCTTTAATCCGGCGGGGGCCCCGTTATAACCGCTGGCCAAGATCCGCCTGTCTTTAACGAGAACGGCGCCAACGCGCCGCCGCAGACAGGTGGACCGGTTGGCCACAACTCTGGTAATGTCCATGAAATACCGGTCCCAACCCGGCCGTTCCATAAAGATCAACACCTTAGTACAAAGGATACTTGTCGCACATCTCGCTCACCTTCGCCCGGGCTTTGGCCAACTTTGCCCCGTCGTTGCGGTTGGCGACGGCATAGTCCATAATTTCGGCAATCTGGACCATGTCTTCCTCTTTCAGCCCGCGGGTGGTAACCGCGGGCGTGCCGATGCGGATGCCGCTGGAAGTGTTAGGCGGCAGCGGGTCGAACGGGATGGGGTTCTTATTCACTGTCACGCCTACGGCATCCATCAGTTCTTGCGCCTCTTTACCGGTAATGTTCTTGCTGCGCAGGTCAACCAGGATCAGGTGGTTGTCCGTGCCGCCGGAAACAACCTCAAAGCCCCGCTCCAGCAGGGCGGCGGCCAGCGCGGCGGCATTGTTGACCACTCTTTGCTGATATTCTTTAAAATCCGGCTCCATCGCTTCTTTAAACGCCACCGCTTTGGAGGCGATCACATGCATCAGCGGCCCGCCTTGAATGCCCGGGAAAACCGACTTGTTTATCTGGGCGCCGTACTTCTCACGGCAGAGAATCAAGCCGCCCCTGGGCCCGCGCAGGGTTTTATGAGTGGTGGTGGTAACCACGTCGGAGTATGGAACAGGGCTCATATGCAGCCCGGCCGCCACCAGCCCGGCGATATGGGCCATGTCTACCATCAGGTAAGCCCCCACTGCCGCGGCGATTTCACCGAAACGGGCAAAGTCAATGGCGCGGGGATAAGAACTGGCGCCGGCGATAATCAATTTCGGCTTGTGCTCTCCGGCGATAGCCCGGACTTTTTCATAATCAATCCGGCCGGTTTCTTTATCCACACCGTAAAAGACAAAATTAAAATACTTGCCTGATATATTGATGGGGCTGCCATGGGTCAGGTGGCCGCCGTGGGCCAGGTCCATACCTAAGATGGTATCCCCGGGACTTAATAAGGCAAAGTAAACAGCCGTGTTTGCCTGCGCCCCGGAATGGGGCTGCACATTGGCGAACTCGGCCCCAAACAGCTTTCTGGCGCGTGAAATAGCCAAGCTTTCGGCTACATCCACAAACTCGCAACCGCCGTAATAACGTTTTCCGGGATAACCTTCGGCATACTTGTTGGTCAGAACCGAGCCCTGAGCCTCCATCACCGCCCGGCTGGCTGCGTTTTCTGAAGCGATCAGCTCGAGAGTCCGGCGCTGCCGCTGCGTTTCTTGCTCAATAGCGCGGAATATCTCCGGATCGACTTCAGACAAAGGGCGCAACAAACTCATATAAAACAATCCTCCCCACTGCCGGGTACTACCTACCGGCTACATCGATTATATTTTTGCTCAATGGCTTCTATTTTACTGATCCTGCGGGCGTGCCGCCCCCCTTGGAATTCCGCCTGGAGCCAAGCCGATACAATATCACGCGCCAGGCCGGGACCGATCACCCGCTGTCCCATGGTCAATATATTAGCGCAATTATGCTCCCGTGACGCCCTGGCGGAAAAAGTGTCATGGCACAATGCCGCTCTGACGCCCGGGACTTTATTGGCGGAGATGGCCACTCCGATGCCTGTTCCGCAGCAGAGCACACCACGGTCGAAATCACCGCCGCGCACCGCTTCCGCCACTACCAAGGCCAGGTCGGGATAATCCACCGCTTCCTCGGAAAAAGTGCCGAAGTCCTTGAATTCAACACCAGTATCATGAAAAAAAGCGGCAACTTCTTCCTTGAGTCTAAATCCCCCGTGATCGCTGGCTAGGGCAACTTTCATTATTAATGACTCCTTTTTAACAAGAATAAACTTGCCTAAACTCGCCTATAAACTCGCTTACGCTAAGGATATTTCGACAGAAATCGGAAAAATTCCTCTAATTTTGGGCAAAAAATCCCTCGGGGCTTGCCGCAAGCCGGTCTAAAGCGCGGGATATCAGAGATTCCAACCTTTCCGCACACCGGCGGTAGACTGCCACAGGCTGGCCGACCGGGTCGGGCACATCCCCGTCCGCCCCGGTGAATTCGCTAAGAGTGAACACTTTGCCGGCTGCTTGCGGAAATACGCTCAGGATATAATTACGCTGCGCCAGGGTCATGGTCAGGATTAGTCCGGCCCGGCCGGCTATTTCAGCCGTCAGGCGGGTGGCGCGGTGCTCCGTGAGGTCAATTCCCATCCCAGCCAGCGTTTCCAACGCTTCCGGGGACGCGGGCGCGTCTTGCCAGGCCTCCACGCCGGCTGAAGAAACCGTCATTTTCCCCGAACCTGCCGGGCGCTCCGCCAAAATCTTGCGTGCCAGCGCCTCCGCCATACTGCTGCGGCAAGTGTTGCCCGTGCAGACAAAAAGCAGTTCCATAGGATCACCCTCGCTAACTTCATAAAATAGCAGTACTCGGAATTCAGGAGTGCTGTCCCTATACTCTAATAATTTTTCCCCCCGCCGCCTTGCGCAGCCGGTTCATTACCGCCAGGCCGATACCTTGGTCCGCCAGTCCTTCCGCCAGGATGACGTCGACTTCCATCTCGTCAAAGCGGCGCAAGGTTGCGTACAAAGCCGCGGCCACTGTTTCAGGTCTGTCCCGGCGCCCGGCCGTAACAACCTCCCCGGCGGCGGAAAAATCCTCCCCATCTTTATAGGCAAGGATTCCCACCCGGCAGCCTCGCGCCCGGTACTCCTTCGCCAAATCCATAATTTTCGCCGCTGCGGCTTTTACTTCGCCTTCAATCAAAAAGAGCGGCGCGCGCGGCGCGTAGTGGGTGTACTTCATACCGGGAGAACGCGGCCGGCTTTTGCCTTGAAACCCGGACCGCGCCGCGGGATCCACCGCCACGGCGTCCAGGACTCTGCTCAAATCCTCCGGGGTAATCCCGCCCGGCCTCAGCACCAGCGGCACCGGGACGGTCAGGTCAACGACCGTTGATTCCACTCCCACTCCCGCCGGTCCGCCGTCAATGATTAAGTCAATCCGCCCGGCCAGATCGCTTAAAACATGGCGGGCGGTCGTCGGGCTGGGCCGCCCGGAAGTATTGGCGCTGGGCGCGGCGACGGGTACACCGGCCGCGCGCAGCAAACCCAGCGCCACCGGGTGTGCCGGCATGCGCACGGCGACAGTGCCCAGACCGGCGGTAACTTGAGCCGGCACTGCTTCGCCAACCGGCAATATTATCGTCAGCGGGCCGGGCCAAAAGGCGTTCATCAACGCTTCCGCCGCGCCGGTAGTCTTTTTAACGAGTCCGCCCACCGCCTCCGGGCCTGCGACATGGACAATCAAAGGATTATCCTGGGGACGCCCTTTTGCTGCGAATATCCCGGCCACAGCCCGCCCGTCCAGAGCGTTCGCCCCGAGACCGTACACGGTTTCAGTGGGGAATGCCACCAGCCCGCCCCGCCTCAATACGGACCCGCCCTCTTCCAGGGGGCCGGATTCCGGATGAAAAGGGTCTACGGTTATGTATTTTGTGTTTATCTTCTTATTAAGCATAAATACCTCGGTGTCAAGAGTGTCAAGGGGACGGTTCTCCTGACAAGAAAACGGTCCTGCTGGTTTAAATCTATACTGCTTTTACAGCGCCGGACAAAACAGAGAATCGTCCCTTATCTCTCCCGCCAACACGGTTCGCTATCGGCTGAAGTCCGGCGCGAGGCGGGCTACCGCCAATCTGTCCAGTCCGGCCAGGTCCTGCAGGACCACTGTGTCCCACCACGGGGGACTCAAGAGGCCGGCCACGGCTGCGCGCTGGCCGCTGCCTATTTCCATTAGCAGGCTGCCGCCCGGCTTGAGCATGTCTGCCGCGGCGGGAATCAACCGCCGGTACAGGTCCAGACCGTCTGCGCCGCCGTCCAGGGCGGTCACCGGCTCATACAGCCGCACCTCCCGCGGCAGCGCGCCGAGTTCACGCGTGGCGATATAAGGCAGATTGGCCGCAATCAAGTCCACCCGCCCGGCCAACCCCAGTCCGGCTAACGGTGCGAGCAGATCACCATGTAAAAATGACACGCGCCGCTCAACACCGTGCGAAACAGCGTTAAGCCGGGCCACCTCGATAGCGTCGGGCGACTGGTCGGTAGCGTAAACCACTGCCTGCGGTAAAAATACGGCCAGACTAATCGCAATAGCCCCACAGCCAGTGCCGGCGTCAACGATAATATCACCGGCCCCGGCCAGGTGAATTGCCGTTTCAACCAGCAGTTCGGTTTCCGGCCTGGGGATCAGGACAGAGTTATTGACAGTAAAATCCAATCCCATAAATTCTCTGCGCCCGGTCAGGTAGGCTACCGGCTCGCCCGCCTCCCGCCTGGCGATCAGGGTAAAAAACCGGGCTTCCGCTTCCGGCGGGAGCTCGCGCTCCCAGTCCTGGTAAAGTCCGGCGCGGTTATGGCCGGTCACATGACCGAGCAGCACCCCGGCGTCCAGGGCGGGAGTGCCGGCGCCGCTTTCTCTCAACTTTTGCCCGGCCTTGCGCAGGGCTTCTCTGACAGTTGTCATGATTATTCCACTTGTTTGAGCTGCTCAGCCTGGTCGGTAGTGATCAAGGTCTCGATAACCTCGCCCAGGTCGCCTTCCAGAACTCCGTCCAGGCGGTGCAGAGTAAGGCCGATCCGGTGGTCGGTCACCCGGTTCTGGGGGAAATTATAAGTACGGATCCGCTCACTGCGGTCACCAGACCCGACCATTGACTTGCGGGTGCTGGCCAGCCTTTGCTGGTGTTCGGTCTGGGCCCGGTCAAGCAAGCGCGCCATCAGCACCTTCATCGCCCTGTCCTTATTTTTATGCTGTGATTTTTCATCCTGCATGGAAACGACTATTCCGGTCGGGATATGGGTTATCCGAACGGCGGACTGGGTTGTGTTCACCGACTGGCCGCCATGGCCGGAAGCGCAGAACACATCTATGCGCAGGTCATTCGGGTCAATCTCCACGTCCACCTCCTCGGCCTCGGGCAAAACCGCCACCGTGGCCGCCGATGTGTGAATTCGCCCGCCGGACTCGGTGGTGGGAATCCGCTGCACCCGGTGTGTGCCGCTTTCGAATTTCAGCCTGCTGTAAGCGCCGCGTCCCTCAATGTTAAAGACTACTTCTTTAAAACCGCCGATATCGGTGTAATTGGCGCTTAATATTTCAGTTTTCCAGCCCTGAGTTTCCGCGAAGCGCGCGTACATGCGAAACAGGTCGGCCGCGAACAAAGCCGCTTCTTCACCGCCTGTCCCGGCGCGTATTTCCATGATCACGTTCTTCTCATCGTTTGGGTCCTTGGGCAGCAGCAGCACTTTCAGCTTCAATTCCAGGTCCGACTTTACTGCAAGCAATTGTTCAAGTTCGGCCCGGGCCATATCCAGTATGTCCCCGTCCGACTCTTCATCCAGGATTGCCTGTGTCTCCTGAATTTCCTTAGCTGTTTTCTTATATTCTTTGTACACGCCGACCACGTCGGCAAGATCGGCATGGGCCTTGACATATTGCTGCCAGCGCCCCAGGTCGGCAATTACCTCCGGGGCGGCGATCAATTTACTCAGTTCCTCGTACTTTTCCTCCAGGGCCGACAATTTCTCCAGCATTTCTACTCACCCGCCTTAAGCACTGCCCCGAAGGCAGTTATCGCCACTTCCACCTGCCCGTCGTCCGGCTGGCTGGTTGTTAATTTTTGCAGCCAAAGACCCGGCGCGATCAGGCAGCGGCACCAGGGAACACTGGCGTATCTACCTGATAGTTTAACCAATTCGTAGGAAATCCCCGCAATCACGGGCAATAGAAGCACCCGGGAGAGAATCCGCCACCACAGGACCTGATGGCCCAGCAGGGAAAATATCAGAATGCTGATCACCAGCACGATTAAAATAAAACTTGTACCGCAGCGGGGATGAGCGGTGGAGTGCCGCTGCACCTGCCCCACGGACAGTTCGTCTCCGGCCTCATAGGCGTTAATCACTTTATGTTCGGCCCCGTGGTACTGAAAAACACGCTTGATATCCTCCAGCCGGCCGATGGCGACCACGTAGGCCAGAAAGATGGCAATGCGGAAAACTCCTTCAATCAGGCTCTGTAAAAAGCTTCCAGGAACAATACTATGCAGAAAATGAGCCATAGCAACGGGCAGGAGGGCAAAAAGAAGCACGGCCAGCCCCAGCGCCGCGCCGATAGTGAAAACGATTTCTTTCGTGGTCAGCTCTTCATCTTCACCGACGGCCTGGTTAGCCGAATAGGTCAGCGCCTCTATGCCGAGCACCAGGGATTCGATCAGCACCACCACGCCCCGCACCAGCGGCCACTTTAAGACCGGCACCCGCTTGGTCAGCGAGCCCACCGGCTTTTTGTCCACCGCAATAGTCTGGTCCGGCAGGCGCACGGCGACGGCGCGTGAATCAGGGCCGCGCATCATTACTCCCTCAATTACCGCCTGGCCTCCATAAGGGTATTTATTGTCCATAGCTTACACCTCTTTATAACAAACACTGACTGCACGCTTAAATCAGAAATAGCAGAGCGCCCGCCCTGCTACCTGTCCTACTTCGTCAAGCCGTATTTTTTACGGAAGCGCTCGGCTCTCCCGCCAGTATCTATGGTTCGTTGCGTTCCGGTGTAAAACGGGTGGCACTTTGAACAGATTTCCACCCGGATTTCCGGTTTGGTTGAGCCTGTTTCAAAGCTCTCGCCACAAACACAGGTCACCTTGGCTTTCCCATATTTCGGATGTATACCTTCTTTCATCGGGTTTCACCTCTTTTCCTAAATGGAGCATTGCTATTCAGGTATTCCAGAATTCAGGAGTCAGAATTCAGAATATTTCAAGACAATAAACAACTCAGCTTATTAGCATTTTCAGCATCTGATGGTGAAGCGAAGCTTCATGGGAGTCTGACTACTGAATACTGACTACGCTACTATAAAAATACACTTATTTATTGTAGCATATCGATCAGCCGCCTGCAAGAACAACCTGCTACCTTACCGGATGGCTGTAGCTGCCCACGCTCAGCCCCGGCACTTCTTCCAATGCCTCAAGCAGGCCCGTCACACCGATAATGTCGCCCCCGCCGCCGGGTAAACGCTCAAAAAGCCAGTCCGGGTCGATATTCAGGTTGCGCAGCTGAACCAGCTCCACTCCCGCTTCCCCGACAAAATCCACCAAAGCTTTTACTTCATCCGCCCGGTCGGTCAGGCCGGGCAAGACCAGCAAATTAAGGGAAGTGCAGACGCCGTGTGAGGCCGCCGCATCCAGTGAACGGCGAACATCGGGCAGGCCGTAGTCCCGCGGCCGGTAGTAAGCGTTGTAGGTATCCTCAAGGGCGCTGATCAAGCTGACCCGGATCGCATCCAGGCCGGCCCGGCAAATATCCTTTACACCGGCGGTATGCCCGCCGTTGCTGTTCATGTTAATCGTGCCCAGGCCGGTTGCCCCGCGAATAAGCCCGATCGCTTCCGCGATAATGCCCGCCGCCAGCGCCGGCTCTCCTTCACAGCCCTGCCCGAAACTAACGATGGCCCCTTCTCCCCCGTCCAGGTGAGGAACCGCCGCTTCGGCCACTTCCACGGGAGTGGGCCGGAATTTTATACGCGTCTGCGGCGAGGGGCAGCAGTCCGCCGGCTGCAGCGATATACAGCCCAGGCAGCGGGCGTTGCAGGCGGGTGAAACCGGAAGCCCGCCCTCCCAGCGGCCGTAAAAAATATTTTGGGCGGTGAAACAATGATACTCCAGGGCACAATGCGCAAGATGGCTGAGAATGCGGTTTTCCGGCAATGACGCCAGCTTGCCGCGCACCCGCGCGGGGAGATCCGCGGTGTCGTAGTGCGCGGGGTTCCAGCGGTCGGGCTCGTCGGTGCGCCGCGCCGCCGCATAAAGCTCGCCGTTGCGGCAAGCCACGGCGGTGTAACCGAGCAAAGGCAGCGGCCGCTCTTGTTTGTGCCGCATATAAGAAGGCAGCAGGGTACGGGTATAACCCTGGGGAAGCAGGGCGCCAACCGCCCACGACCGCCCGTCCGCCCAGGGATTTTGCTCAAGGGTGGTAAACTGCCCCGCCCTGGTCAATCCCACCGGCGTTCCGCCGGGCACCAGCACCAGGGAGGCTCCTGAAGGCAGTTTTTCCATGTCTTCATCCACCAGTTCGACAAAACGGTCGCCGGTCCGGCCGGCGGCGCGCAGGGTGCGGTGGTCATAAAGCTGCCCGTCATCCCCGGCAAACAGCAGGTGGTACAATGCGATATCCCTCCGGTTCATTGACCGAGACTTTTTCCCATATCATATCTTGTGCAGGTAGCTATGTAAAGGGTCAGAACTGGTAAACCAGGCTGAAGATAATAAAGGGCTGTCCCCCAAAATGCTTTTTGGGGCAGCCCCTTTTGTGTTGCAAATTGATATTTAGCTGTAGTAACTCCCCCGCCCCAGCCACATCATCGGGTCAAGCGGGACACCGTTTTGCAGCACCTCCAGGTGCAGGTGGGGTCCGGTAGAACGGCCGGTGCTGCCGACCAGGGCGATAATGGTGTTGGTATCGACAATGCTTCCTTCATTTACAAGCAGTTTTGCACAGTGCCCGTAAAGCGTGCGCAATCCGTTGCCGTGGTCGATAATCACCGCCAGCCCATAGGTTCCCCTGGGGCCGGCGAAGACCACCCTGCCGGAGGCGGCAGCCCGCATTGGGGTATTCTCCTCAGCGGCGATGTCAATGCCTTCGTGCGGCTTGCCGTCTCTGGTGCCGAAAGGCGAGGTAATCGTGCCTAACAGCGGCCAGGCCAACTGCTTTATCAGCGAGCCGGCAACGGGCAGAGCCGTTTCTTGGCTTATAGCGCCGCGCGGGATAACCAATTGTCTGCCGGCGACAATGCTGTTGACGTCCGGCAGTCCGTTCCGGGATGCAAGCGCGTTCACGTCTACCTTATACTGTTTCGCGATGCTCAGCAGCGTTTCCCCTGTCTGAATCTGGTGCACGATACTGTCGTCCGCGGGCATTTTGATCAGCTGGCCGGCGCGGATGCTGTCCGGGTCGGCCAGGCCATTTGCCGCTGCTAGAGCCTGCACGGACATCCTTTTTCCTCTGGCGATGCCGGAAAGGGTGTCACCGGGTTTTACCTCGTATATACTCTGGGTTGCGGCTGTGACAGCGGGCGGCGGCGTAACGTAAGGCGCTCCCTCAAGAATACGCTCGTCCAGGCGGGCGCCGGCCGGACAGACAGTCCACAGGACAGCCAGCAAGGTAATAGCCGCGCTTGCGACAAGCATCATTATTATATTTTTATGTTTCATAAAAATTCACCTCTTCAAAGCCATACAAAACTTAGTTTTGCCAGAAAAGGTGAATATTATACATGATTAAGTCCCGATGTTATAGTTATTCCTACGGGAGGGCTCAGCACGCCCGGCAGCGACCGCCTCGGCGCGCCGCAGGTGGCGGAAGGCGTGCAGCAAATCGCGGTTGGTCCTGGTCCGTTTGATTTGTTCCAGCAGCATTTCCATAGCTTCCAGCGAATTCGCGCCGCTGGTTGCCTTGCGAAACTGCCAGATCATCTCCAGTTCATCTTTTGACAGCAGCAATTCTTCCTTGCGCGTCCCCGACCGGTGCACATCGATAGCGGGGAAAACTCTTCTTTCCGCCAGACGCCTGTCCAGAATCAGTTCCATATTGCCGGTGCCTTTAAATTCTTCAAAGATCACGTCGTCCATCCGGCTGCCTGTTTCAATCAGGGCCGTGGCCAGAATCGTCAAACTGCCGCCTTCCTCGATATTGCGCGCCGCGCCGAAAAAACGTTTTGGCTTATGCAGCGAGGCGGGGTCCACACCGCCGGAAAGGGTGCGGCCGCTGGGCGGCACGATCAGGTTGTGGGCTCTCGCCAGGCGGGTAATACTGTCAAGAAGGATAACAACGTCATATTTATGCTCCACCAGACGTTTTACCCGTTCCAAAACCATATCCGCCACTTTCACATGGTTTTCCGGCGGCTCGTCAAAGGTCGAACTGACTACTTCACCGTTCACCGAACGCTCGATGTCGGTAACTTCCTCCGGCCGCTCATCTATTAACAGCACCATCAAGACAATTTCCGGGTGGTTTCTGGTAATACTATTGGCGATTTCTTTAAGGAGAATAGTCTTTCCTGCTTTGGGCGGGGATACAATCAGGCCACGCTGGCCTTTACCAATTGGGGATACTAAATCAATAATGCGGGTGGACAGTTTATCCGGTTCGGTTTCCAGGGTGATGCGCTCCATAGGGTAGAGGGGTGTCAGCCCGTCGAAATGAAACCTCTCCCCGGATTGCTCCGGGTCTATGCCGTTAACTTGTTCCACTCTCAACAGGGCAAAATACCGCTCGCTTTCCTTGGGTTTCCGCACCTGCCCGCCCACCAGATCACCGGTGCGCAAATCAAAACGTCTGATCTGGGAAGCGGATACATATATATCGTCATGACTGGGCAAATACTGCATGGGTCTAAGAAAACCGTAACCATCGGGCAGTATTTCCAGCACACCTTGCGCAAACAACAGGCCGTCTTTTTGGGTCTGGACTTTTAGAATTTCAAAGATCAACTCTTTTTTGCGTAATTTATAATATGCCGGCAGCTCAAGACCTTTGGCGATCTTATATAACTCAACCATGGTCTTGTTCTCAAGCTCGGAATAATTCAAAGGCACCCCTCCCGCTCAAGAGAAAATTATTTTTTTAACAACACCAGAATTCAGTAGTCAGCAATCAGAATATATCAATAAATAAACCGCTCTTTCATTCTGACTGCTGACTACTGACTCCTGTCTACTGATCTTATAACCAGGGCGGACACATTTTATACGGCCTTTCGTTGTTTCCTCTTCAGTAAATATTTCAATAAAAAATACACAGGCAAAGAAACCACCACAGCGTTAACCAGGCTGCCCACCAGAAACGGGTAGCCATGTTCAGCAATTCCCGACAATAAAACGCTAAACATACTATCACCGGCAATTTTAATGTCCGGTCCGCTTACCTCCCCCAGCAGGGCCTTTCCCGTCATCAGGTCCAAGGTAAAGAAAAACGGCACCGCCAGTTTAAAAAATACCACTGTGGCAACCGCCGCCACCGGGTTGCAACGGATCAGGCGGGCTACCAGATAAGAGAGCGGAATGCTGATGATTGGTATCGGGAGAAAATCAAAAGATAATCCCAAGGCTACACCACAGGCTATCTTCTGAGGTGAGTCCGGCAGTTCCATCATCTTGCGGTGATAGGCTTTAACCGCTTCCGCCAGCCTGGAAGCAATTTTTTTCTTGCAGTAAACATTACTCTCGGAAAACACGTATTACTCCTTCAGGTTAGTATCATCACTTATTTATTTTTTACAGTCTCCCAGTCTTCAAGGAATTTTTTAATACCGGCATCGGTCAAGGGGTGTTTGAGCATCTGCATAATTACTTTGTATGGAACCGTGGCAATATGAGAGCCGGCCTTTGCCGCAGCAGTGACGTGCACCGGGTGGCGGATGCTGGCGGCTATGATCTCGGTGGCTAGCGCATAGCGGTCGAATATATCAACTATGTCGCAGATCAGTTCAATTCCGTCCTGGCTGATATCATCCAAACGGCCTACAAACGGGCTGACGAAAGCAGCTCCGGCACGGGCGGCCAGGAGGGCCTGGTTGGCGGAAAAGATCAGGGTAACATTGGTGCGGACACCTTTTTCGGCCAATATACTGGTGGCTTTCAACCCTTCCGCAGTCATGGGGACTTTGATCACAATATTGGGGTGAATGGCGGACAATTCCAAAGCTTCCTCAACCATGGCCGACGCCTCTGTGCCGACTACCTCGGCGCTGATCGGCCCGTCGACAATTGCAGCAATCTCACGGACTACTTCGGCAAAATTACGGCCTTCCTTGGCGATTAATGACGGGTTGGTGGTAACACCGCAAATAACCCCGAGCGCGTATGCCTCCCTAATTTCTTCGACATTTGCCGTATCAATAAACAGCTTAATTTATAACACCTCCCTTCGGCGCTCTATCCGCGCTGCCCAGAACCCGGATCTTTTCACGGATTACCGCGACAGCCGCATCTCTGGCAGGGGCGAGGATCTTGCGGGGGGTCAATCTCCAGCGGGCTGGCCGCGAGTATATCATGAATTGCCGCGCAAAATGCCTCACGGATGTTAGTGTCGATATTGACCTTGCGCACTCCCAGGCGTTATGTCTCATTTCTTTTGCGCCGCGTTTTTTTTAACTTGCCTACGTTCGCCAGACTGTCAAGGCACTTAAATCCATGCCGCGCAAGTTCAATTGATTCAACCTGCTGAATTACGCTCAAATCCTCTTCTGTTTCCGCATAGACGATATTGATGCTGTCACAATTCTTACAGTGCAGCTCCAGCCTGTCCGAGAAAATATCCACTTCAATCTTGTAATTGCCGCACTGGCAAAACAATCCGCCGGCGCAGGCAATCTCATGCAGGCGGTTCAGCACTTCAAACATGATTTTTGAGTTGTGAAAGTAACTGTCATAGCCAAACTCGTCAAAAAAGTTTTCCAGTTCCTGCCCGTTGTTCATCATCATTTCGCTAATCTTGGACACAGGACCGATATTACCCACTACCAAGTCGGTCTCCAGGCAGGAAAGCCGGGTTACTTCCCCGGACCAAAGCGACTTTCCGGGAATTTCGAGAAGATGGCCGCTTTCGCAAACCATGCAGGCCAGTTTTAGCAAATAGCTGGACCGGTTTTTGATAACTTCCATCTTGGTGGCGCCGCAGGAACAGTTGATGGAAACAGCTTTGCCCTTGGGGAAGGCAAACCGGGAAAAGTAATGAACATCCATTTTTCCGCACTCAGGGCAACGCATAGCCAACACGGCGTCTGTTGCTATCAGCATTGTTTACCCCCCCTAAAGAACTGATAAAACCCTTTCCTTCAAAACCTGTATATAGTTACTTCGACAACAGGAATAAAAGTCCTCTTTCTCCAAGGGAAATAAAATGCCGACTGCCCTAATGGCCGTCATTGCTCCAACTCCGGCGGACATATTATCTTTTAAAAGTAACCGGGGCCGTTCATTTCAAAGGGTACCGACACGGCAAGAGCTACCAGCGCCGCAATAATCAGCATCAGCAGAACCAGGAGAATCAGAAAAGGCGACATCACCACCAGAACCGACCGGCCTGCGGTCAAACCGTGCACCTGCTTCAGACCGATCACCAGCAGGACAACGCTCCATACCGCCGTGGCCAACCCCGCCAATACGATTATAACCAATCCACCCGTTCCCAGCCAGAAGGACAACAAGTTAACCGGAAACATAAAAATAGAAGGCAGCCCCGCCAGTCCCACGACCACGAAGACGCCCGTCGCAGCGCCCTTCCCGCCAAGCAGTTCTGCCGCAAGGTGAATGAAGGCGCTGTAGCCGAACCATTTTACATAGCCCCAAAGCAGGCCGAAGATCGCCCCCAAAGGCGCCAGCACCCGCGAGAAAGGCAGAATTTGCAAACCGGCGTCATAAAGACCTGCTGTCATTGCCCGTGAAACGGCAAGCAGCCCCACCGTCACGTCAGAAACACATAGAATGGTAAACACCAGTAAGGCAAGGCCAACCGGCGGCCTTCTCGCAACAGTTTCCATAGTTTTCACCGGGTCAAAAAGCACGCCGTAAACCAACTCTAAAAAGTCCGGACGGGACCCGCCGCCGGTGAAGTACTGTTCAGATTCCGGGCTTACATCCGTGACCATACTGTCTTCCCGGTTAATATCACCATCCAACAAAAAGCACCTCACTTTTTTAGGAGTCAGGAGAGACAAAAGACAATGGACAATGGGGACGGTTCTTATTGTTTGACATGGCCCCCCCAACAATGAGAACCGTCCCCATTGTCCCTTCATTGTCCCTTGTCCCACCCTGACTCCTGACCTGTTATCTCAACCCGTAAGAATAAGCTGACTCCCCTCCCGTAAAAGCCGGCATACCTTTGCCTGACAGGATGCTTTGCCAGCCACCGCCTAAAAAGTTTCGCCAGATACTGTTGGAACCGAGCTCGGCAATTGCCGGCTCACCTGATATTCCCGCCAGTTTGCCGGCCAGCAGCACCGCGTCGTGAAAATCGCCCAGTTGGTCAACCAGACCAATCTCCATGGCCTGCCGCCCGGTAAAGACCCTGCCGTCAGCCAGTTGTTTGACTTCTAAAACTTCCTTATGCCTGCCTTTTGCCACAGCATCAACAAATTGGTTGTAGATATCATCAATCATCGATTGAAAAATTGCCCTCTCCTCCGCCGTTGCCGGCCTGGAATAAGAACCCATATCCTTATAGGGGCCGCTTTTAAAAGTTTGCTCGCTGATTCCCAGCTTGTCATACAATCCCTCAAGGTTTGGCGTCTGCATTATGACTCCGATACTGCCGGTCATCGTGCCGGGATTGGCAACTATTTGATCTGTGCACGCGGCTACCCAGTAAGCGCCGGAAGCAGCCACGTCCCCCATTGAGGCCACTACTTTTTTGCCTGACTGCCTCAATCTTTCTATCTCCAACCCGATTTCCTGCGAGGCCGCCGGAGTACCGCCAGGGCTGTTCAGCCTTATTACCACGGCCCCTATCTCAGGCTCCCTGGCAGCCCTTCGCAGGGTGGCGGCTATTTCTTCCGCACTACAGCCGCTGCTTAAAAAACCGGTGCCGCTTTGGCCGGACGCAATGGCGCCGTCAATATAAATCACACCGACTTTACTTTTGTCAAAGCCGGTCTGCCGGGGCGACCTGTCTCCAGTGCGCAAGCCGAATGAGAGAATAACTGACAGCGCGACCAGCCCAAGAATAACGCCTGCGATTATTTTCCTGCTCAATACCAACCACCTCTTATAATCTCATGTTACCTTAGCATGCTGTTTTGCTTGGAAAACATGCACGCTTACGACAACAAATCCGCACGGGGGATGCGGGCCGACAACGCAACTCAATTTCAGACCTCGCCTTGTGATAAAAAAGCTTTGGTTTTTACCCAAAGCTGCAAAAAATTCGCCGGGGTTATTTATTTCGCTCCGCAAACTTCCTGGCCGCCCCGATAAATTCTCTGAATAACGGGTGCGGCCGGTTGGGCCGGGATTTAAACTCGGGGTGAAACTGGGTGGCTACAAACCAGGGGTGGCCGGTCAGCTCAATTATCTCCACCAAATAGCCGTCAGGGCGCGTGCCGGTGAATACCAGGCCGCCCCGGGTGAAATCTTCCCGGTAGGCGTTGTTCATTTCATAACGGTGGCGGTGTCTTTCTTCAATTATTTCTTCCCGGTAGGCCTGCCGGGCCAGTGAGCCGGGCTGGAGCATGCACGGGTAGTGCCCCAGGCGCATGGTTCCCCCCATCTGGTCGAGTGTTTTTTGCTCCGGCAGCAGGTCAATGACCGGATAAGGCGTGTCAGGGTTAAACTCAATGCTGTTCGCCCCCTGCCAGTTCAACACATTGCGGGCAAACTCCACCACGGCAAGCTGCATTCCTAAGCAAAGGCCCAGGTACGGCACTTTTTTTTCCCGGGCATACCGGATGGCTTCGATCTTGCCCTCAATGCCGCGGTCTCCAAAACCGCCGGGCACCAGAACGCCGTCAACGTCAGCTAAAAAATCCTCGACTTTTGCCCGCTCAACTTCTTCTGAGTCGATCCATTTGATCTTAATCGCCGACTCATTATAAAAGCCCGCGTGACGCAGGGCTTCCGCGACGCTCAGGTAGGCGTCGGGCAGGGAGACGTATTTCCCCACCAGGCCTATGGTGGTAGTGTAGCGCAGGTTTTTCATCTTCACCACCATTTCCTGCCATTCGCTCAGATCCGGCGGGCCGGTGGAGATACCCAATTTGCCTAGGACAATATCAGCCAGGCCTTCTTCTTCAAGCATCAGGGGAACCTCATAAATAGACGGCGCGTCCACGGCCTGGATCACCGCGTCCTTGTCAATGTCGCAGAATAGCGCCAGTTTATCCTCCATTTCCTTGGAAAGCGGCCGCTCGCTGCGGCAGACAATCACATCCGGCTGGATGCCGATGCTTCTGAGTTCTTTGACGCTGTGCTGAGTGGGCTTGGTTTTCAGCTCGTTCGCCGCCCGCAGGTACGGAACCAGGGTAACATGGATATATACAACATTATTTTTGCCGAGATTGCCCTTCAACTGGCGGATTGCTTCCAAAAAGGGCAGCGATTCAATGTCGCCGACAGTCCCGCCGATTTCGGTTATGATAATATCGGCGCCCGATTCATCAGCCACACTGCGCACCCGCTCCTTAATTTCATTGGTGATATGCGGAATTACCTGCACCGTGCCGCCCAGGTAGTCGCCCCTGCGTTCCTTGTTTATAACTGACGAATATATTCCTCCGGTAGTGACGTTGCAGTTTCTGAAGATATTTATATCAATAAACCGCTCGTAGTGCCCAAGGTCAAGATCGGTTTCCGCGCCGTCCTCAGTGACAAAAACCTCTCCGTGCTGGTAAGGGCTCATGGTACCGGGATCAACGTTAATATACGGGTCCAGCTTCTGAATGGCTACCTTCAGCCCGCGGCATTTCAACAGACGCCCCAGGGAGGCGGCCGTAATTCCTTTTCCCAGCGAAGATACAACCCCGCCGGTAACAAAAATGAACTTGGCCATAAACTCCTCCTTATGTCTTCCCAAAACTATCTCTCCAAAACTACTCTCCCATTCTATTGCTACCGACAGGACCTGTCAACAGTGACCAATGGATTGCCTGCCTACATACGTTCCGGTGCGGCCAGCCCCAGGAGGTGCAAGGCGTTTTGCAGGGTAATCCGGGTGGCGTCCACCAGCACCAGGCGGGCGCCGGACAAGGCTTGATCCGCGGTAATCACCCGGTGGGCGTTATAAAAGCTGTGCAAGAGGCCGGCCAGTTCGTGGGCGTAGCGCGCGATGCGCTGCGGCGCGAGCCCCTTGGCGGCCGAGGCCACTTCGCCGGGAAAGTCCGCCAGCTTCCTCGCCAGGGCAAACTCACTCTCTTCTTGGAGCAGGTTAAAATCAACTTCAGCCGGGTCCGGCACTTTGCCGCCCTGTTCTTTGCACTGCCTCAGGATGCTGCAGATGCGGGCGTGGGCGTACTGGATGTAATAAACCGGGTTCTCGTTAGTTTCCGCTCTGGCCAAATCCAGGTCAAAATCCAAGTGGCTGTCGGAACTGCGCATAACGAAAAAGTAACGGGCGGCGTCCTTGCCGACTTCCTCCATCAGCTCTTCCAGGGTCACAAATTGCCCGCTCCGCTTGGACATGCGCACCAGTTCACCGCCCTTGTACAGGCGGACAAGCTGCATAATGACAACTTCCAGGGCTTCCGGGTCGCAACCCAGGGCGGCCACGGCGCCTTTCATGCGGGCCACGTGGCCGTGGTGGTCGGCGCCCCAGATATCGATCACCCGCTCGAAGCCCCGCTGAAACTTGTTCAGGTGATAGGCTATATCAGTCGCGAAATAGGTTGGTATGCCGTTAGAGCGCACCAGCACCTCGTCCTTTTCCGCGCCGAAGGCACTTGCCTTAAACCACAGGGCTTCTTCATGCTCATAAATATGCCCCTGCTCCCGCAATAATTTCAAGGTGTCCCCGACCGCCCCGGACTCATGCAGAAACCGCTCGGAAAACCAGACATCGTACCGGACGCCGAAATCCTCCAGCGCTCGCTTGATAGCCTCCAGTTTTTCGTTCAGCGCGTATTTCACCAGGGCGGCCCGCCGCTCCCCGGCCTCAGCCTTCAGGTACGCGTCTCCGTTGCGGTCAACAAAGCCGCGCACTGTGCCGATAAGGTCCTCTCCGTGATAGCCCTCTTCGGGAAACGGTACGTCCATACCCAACAGCTGCATATAGCGGGCTTCCAGGGAAGTGCCGAAGTTCTCGATCTGGTTGCCGGCATCGTTTATATAAAATTCGCGGGTAACAGAAAAACCCGCGAAGTCCAGAATCGAGGCAATACTGTCTCCCAACGCCGCCCCGCGGGCATTGCCCATGTGCAGCAAGCCGGTGGGGTTGGCGCTGACAAATTCCACCTGAACCCTTTTGCCCTTTCCTTCGTCCACGCGTCCGTAGTTTTCCCGCTGGGCAATAATCCTGGGAAGAATCTCGTAAACCCAGGCCGGTTTAAGGTAAAAATTAATAAAACCGGGGCCGGCGATTTCTACCCGTTCCACCCAGGTCCCGGTTAAGGAAAAGTTATTGACCAGCATCTCCGCTATTTTGCGCGGCGCCATACGGGCCGGCTTGGCCAGCAGCATGGCCAGGTTGGCGGCAAAATCACCGTGGTCTTTCTCACGGGGCACTTCCACCGTAAAGTCCGGCACTTGCTCAACCTTGACAGCCCCGCTGCTGCGGGCAGATTCCAGCGCTCCGGCCAGGGCTCCGGCCAGGCTGGCACTAATTTCTTCAACTATTCCGCCCATTTATATCATTAAACCTCCTTGACAGACACTATTTAGCCAATTCAGTAATTAGGTTAATACTTTGCACCGGCTCTGTCAAGTCAACATTGAGGCGGGAAATGGCTCTTCAACGCGATGAGATGCTCTGTAAAACGCAAAAAATAAGCCCCGGCAATACCGGGGACGGCAAAAACTCCTGCTGAGTTTTTGCCGGGCTGATGATAAATCGATTACTTTTTATCAAGCAGGCATTGCAATAATTTCTTTAAATCTCGCAGTTCTTTTTCAAGGACGGATAGCTTCTGGACAGCCTGACTCGGACTACAGTTTCCAAATTGGGCGCACTTTGCACAGGGGTCAATGTAGGCTAGCGGGCATTGCTCCATTATTCTGCCTCCTTTCCTTGTTGATTCTCTTGCTTTTTCTATACTACCCCCTGGGCCATCATGGCGTTGGCCACCTTGAGAAAACCAGCGATGTTCGCGCCTGTCACGAGGTTGCCCGCGCAGCCGTATTCCTTAGCCACCCGGCTGGTCCGGCGGTAAATGTTAATCATGATGTCCTTTAATTTGGCGTCCACTTCCTCAAATGTCCAGGAACACCGCATACTGTTCTGGGACATTTCCAGGGCTGAAGTGGCCACTCCGCCGGCGTTGGCTGCCTTTGCGGGCGCGAAAAGAATTTCATTATCCCGGAACACTTTTATCGCTTCCGGGGTGGAGGGCATGTTAGCGCCTTCAGCTACCGCGATAACCCCATTGGCGGCCATCTTCAAGGCCGATTCCGCGTCAATCTCATTCTGGGTGGCGCAGGGAAGGGCGATATCGCACTTAACCGACCAGATTCCCCGCGAACCTTCGTAATAATTTGCCGTGGGATGCTCATCAACATAAGACCTGATTCTTTTTCTTTCAACTTCTTTCAGCCTCTTCAAGGTATCCAGGCTAATCCCGCCGGAATCGTAAATATAACCGTTGGAATCGCTCATTGCCACCACGGTGGCGCCAAGCTGCCGGGCCTTTTCGAGCGCGTAAATAGCCACATTCCCGGAACCGGAAATAACTACTGTCTTATTAGCAAAGGATTGCCCTTTGGCCTTGAGCATCTCCTCAGCAAAGTAGACCAGGCCGTAACCGGTAGCCTCGGTTCTGGTCAAGCTGCCGCCGTAGGCCAGTCCTTTGCCTGTCAGCACTCCATTGTAAAGTCCCGTGCACTTCTTGTACTGACCGTACAGGTAACCTATTTCCCGGCCGCCGACTCCGATATCCCCGGCCGGCACATCCACGTCCGCCCCGATGTGCCGGTAAAGTTCCGCCATGAAACTTTGACAGAAACGCATGACCTCACCGTCCGACTTTCCTTTGGGATCGAAATCACTGCCGCCTTTACCTCCCCCGATGGGCAGGCCGGTCAGGGAGTTTTTAAATATCTGTTCAAATCCAAGGAATTTAATTATCCCGAGATTTACGGAAGGGTGAAAACGCAGACCACCCTTGTAAGGGCCGATGGCACTGTTGAACTGAACCCGGAAACCCCGGTTAACCTGTACCCGGCCGCTGTCGTCAACCCAGGGCACCCGGAAAATAATCTGCCGTTCCGGCTCCACTATTCTGCACAGGATACCCGATTCCACCAGCTCTGGATGTCTTTCAATGGCCGGTTCCAAAGATTCGAGCACTTCCAAAACGGCCTGATGAAATTCCGGTTCGTTCGGATTTCTTTCAGCAACCTTCTCCACTATTTCGCTAACAACCTGGTGCGCTGATCCCACTAATATGCCTCCTTTTTATCTGCTTTATCTGCATTCTTTTTTCAGGCAAAAGCGGCGGGTATTCTACCGCTTTTGATCATCCGGCCCCTCCCGAAAAAACCGGGGACTAGAAGAAAGAAAAATACTCCTGCAATTCCCATGGATGTACAAATGCTTGAAAGCGTTCCCACTCTTTACCCTTGGCCATGGCAAACCTCCGGTAGATATATTCGCCCAGCGTGTCCCTGGTCAGTTGATCAGAGGCCAGCTCCCGCAGTGCTTCCGCCAGGGTGCGGGGCAGGCATTCAACCCTAAAGCCCCGGTTCTGGTTCTCATCTATGCGCAAGGTATTTTCGGCCAGCGGCGGGGGCGGCTGAAGCTGCCGCTGCATACCGTGCAAACCTGCTTTTAAAATTACTGCCAGGGCCAAGTACGGGTTGCAGGCCGGATCAGGGTTTCTTACCTCCACCCTGATTTTCCGGTCATGGTGAGCAGCGACCCGGAGCACCGAATCGCGGCTGCCCTCCGACCAGGCTATCTGCATGGGCGTCATGTCCCCGGTCACCAGCCTCTTATATGAGTTAATCAACGGATTGGTAATGGCTGTATTGGCCCGGGTATGGGCCAGTACCCCCCCGATGAAATGTCCGAGCTCCCGCTCAAGCGGCAATGGCTGCTCCGTATCGAGAGCAGGGCAGTTATCCTCGCGATGGGGAAACAGGTGCAGGTGCAGCGCCGAACCTGGTGCGCCGTTAAGCGGTTTGGGCATTAAGGAAGCGTGCAATCCGTGCCGCTGGGCAATAGTGCGCACAATGAACTTGAAGGTTACCAGTTTATCCGCAATAGCCAAGGCGTTATCCGGTTTCAAAGCAATTTCATGCTGGCCGGGCCCTGCCTCATGGTGGCTAAAGCCAATGTCGAACCCCATTTCTTCCAGGGTCAGCACGATATCACGCCGCGCATTTTCACCCGAATCAACCGGAGTCAGGTCGCAGAACCCGGCGCAATCGTGGGCATTGGTGGTTGGGTTTCCTCTGTCGTCGGTACAGAAAAGATAAAACTGCACCTCCGCGCCCACGTAAATTTTAATTCTCATCTGAGCGGCTTCACTCAACACTTTCTTTAAGACATTGCGTGAACAGCCCGAGTAAGGAGAACCGGCCGCATCAAACACATCGCAGATGAAGCGGGCCACGGCCCCTTCCCTGGGCCGCCAGGGAAACACTACAAAAGTGGATGGGTCCGGCAAAAGGGTGATATCCTGCTCATGGTGATTTGTCACCCCATCCACAACCGAGCTATCGAAGGAAATTCGGCCCGACAACACCCCTGCCAAATCCTCCGAAGTTACGGCAATATTTTTCAACACGCCAAAAGTATCGGTGAACTGCATGCGCAGGAATTTCACATGACTCTCTTTTGCCTTTTCTAAAACGTCTTCGCGAGTGAGCATTGGCCCCCCCCTTCCAAATTACCGGTATATTCATTACATTGCTTGCACTGTTTGTTCGAAATACCAAAAAATTATTATAATTGATTAACCATAAATAAATCATAAGAAAAATACCTAAAAAATAATAATTTCATAATACTTACCACCTTATTTTATTTGATGATTAATAAATAAATCATAAGAAAAAAGGCTAAAAAATAATAATTTCATAAAAAAACTCCGCCTTTTCCGGCAGAGCTGAATTATTGATTCCTTTTGCTGCAAGTTTGCTATACTATTCGCTTGCTAATTGGTAGCCGATACCGTGTTTACTGAGAATATATTTAGGTTTGTTCGGGTCATCCCCGACTTTTTTGCGCAAACTGCCAATATAGTTTCTCAAATATTGCAGCTCGTTGCGGTATTCCAGTCCCCATACCCACGTCAGCAAGTCCTCATGGGTAATTATTTTCCCCGCGTTGATGCCCAGATGATACAGGACCTGATATTCCGTGGCGGTGAGCCTCACTTCCTCACCCCCGACAAAGACCCGCCTTTGGGCAAAATTAATCACCAGGTCACCCGATGTGAAAGCAGGATGCTTCAGGGAATCACTTGATTGGCCGGCTCTCCTGAGAACCGCCTTGACACGGCGCAACAGCTCCTCAACGCTAAACGGTTTGGTTAAATAATCATCAGCCCCCACATCAAAACCAAGTATCCGGTCCTTTTCGCGGGCCCGGCCCGTGAGCATAATAACCGGGATATCGGAAAACTCGCGGATTCTCTTACATACTTCAAACCCGTTGAACGAACCGGGAAGCATTATATCCAAAATCACTAAATCGTAATTAGAAGCTTCCAGCATTTCTATAGCGGTTTTTCCGTCAACGGCTATACCCACCTCGTACCCGCTGGCCAACAGGTTGACTTTAACCAACCGTACCAGACGTGGTTCGTCATCCACTATCAATACTGTCTTTCGCTTCATTCCGAGCCCTCCTGTCACTCTTTTAAAGCAATAATTCAAATTATAGCTGTTTGGATACAACCGGCAGGGTAAAATAAAAAGTGGTTCCCTCGTTCAACTTGCTCTTCGCCCAGATCTTTCCGCCGTGACTAATCAATATTTGACGGGCCAACGGCAGTCCCAGCCCCATTCCTTTTTGATATTCCTGGATGCCGCTGCTGACCCGGAAAAACTTTTCAAACAGCCTGTTTAAATGCTCGTCGCCAATGCCAATCCCCTGATCGGCCACCGAAACAACTATTTCCCCGGCCGAAACCTTTCCTTCGATTGTAATTTGAGTGTTTTCCACGGAATACTTGACCGCGTTGTCTACGAGGTTGCGAAGCACCTGTTCAATCCTGATCGGATCAGCCTCCACAAACGGGAAATCTCCCGCAAACAACACTGTATACTGATGATTTTTATTTCTGTAGGACTGATCCCTGAGTATTTTGTTTACTATTTGGGGCAGTAAAACCGGTTCTTTTTTCAGCTCGATATCGCCTTTCCAGCTTAATGTGGAAGAATCCAGCAAGTTATTGATTAGACTCTCAATATGATCTGTTTCTTCAACAATAATATTGAGGAACTCTTTTTGAGCATCAGGATCCCAGGTTACGTCTTCCCGCAGCAAGGTTGTAACGTAACCCTTTATACAGGCCAGAGGCGTCCTTAAATCATGAGACAATCCGGCCAGCATCTCCGACCACATTTGCGCCACATCTTCGGAAGGCAGAAAATATGAGGCAACTTTTCCGGCGTTTTGGTCGACATCCAAGCTGCATTCGATTGCATGCGTAATCGCTTTAAGTATTTCCGTAACAGAAAAGGAGTTCAGCAGCAGCCCTTCTCCGCAGGCCATTAAAAAACCTTTCTTGCCTGCCATGGGGAAACAGGTTACTTTCTGATCAGGCTGGCCGTATTTTTCGACAGCTCTTTGTCTTACCGGGCAATCAAAAACATGGCATGGCGTACCCTGATTCGTTGCCGAATCTTGCTGAGAACACCAGAGGACATCAACATCTATATCAGTAGTATCAGCCCTGCTGTTTTTATCCTGACTGTTAAAATGCACTATGCAATGCTGCGCCAAAATTATCCCGACAGCGCACCCTTTAATCCCCAGGGTGCCGACAAGCCAGCCGGGCACCCATTTGTAATTACCATGCTCTTGCAGCAATTTACCCGTAAATTGAAGTATTTTTATAGGAATGTCAGCCGGGTAAGCGTCTTTTGCATAATTTTTTTCATTCATAATGCCTTACTCCTTGGCAGAGTTGTCCGTAATTTCCCGGATGCTAAATTTCTTGTCCGGGTTTGCCCGTTATTGCAGATACAACTCGATCAACTTCTCTGCCAAGTATACAATTTCCTCGAAAAAGGGACAAGAACAATTTGGATTACATATGTAATGTCAAAAAAAATAAAGCCGCCTTTTAAGCTGGCTTTATCGACATCTGCACATAATATTCTCATTCACAAGGGAGTTAAAAATATATCTTACACCGTCTGGCGCATTCCTTCCCCTTCATCCTGCTCAGGCTTTCTGAAAGAAGCGGTCAATACTTTCCCCCGCCCCAGCCGGCGCTTGACAAAGCTGCCCATCCTCTTTAGCGCCTCACCTAGATCTTCCAGGGAGGCCGCGTAGGCGCAGCGGACAAATCCCTCACCTTGTTCTCCGAAAGCGTTGCCCGGCACCACAAGCACTTTTTCCTCATTGAGCAACTGCACGGCGAACTCCTCCGACGTAAGTCCGGTGCTCCTGATGTCGGGAAAAGCGTAAAACGCGCCGCGCGGCTCGAAACACGGCAAGCCTATTTCACGAAAAGCATCCACGACCAGCCGCCGCCGGCGGTTATACATGTCAATCATTTTGCGCATTTCGCGCCGGCCGTTCTTCAGCGCCTCCAGGGCGGCAAGCTGGGCGGTAATCGGGGCGCATAACATGGTGTACTGGTGTATCTTGGTCATGGCTGAGATAAAATCGCCGTTGCCGGCCGCGTATCCGACACGCCAGCCGGTCATGGCGTAGGCCTTGGAGAACCCGTTCAGCAACACCGTGCGTTCACGCATGCCCGGCAGGGAAGAAACACAGGTGTGCTCTCCCACATAGGTCAGTTTGTCATAAACCTCATCGGAAATGACAACCAGGTTGTGCGCCGCCGCCACTTCCGCAATTTCCAGCAGGTTTTTCCTGTCAATGGTAGCGCCGGTGGGATTGTTCGGATAGCTCAGTACGAGAATTCTGGCTTTCGGAGTAATGGCCTTTTCGACTTGCTCAGCCGCCAACTGAAAGCCGTCTTCCACCGATGTTTTCAAGTATACCGGCCGGCCGCCGGCCAGAATGACGCAAGGCGCGTAGGAAACGTAGGAAGGCTGGGGAATCATTACCTCGTCTCCCGGCCGGAGCAGGGTACGCATGGCCAGGTCCAGCCCTTCGCTGACCCCGACCGTCACCAGCACTTCACTGCGCGGGTTATAGTCCACTTTGTAAGTGTCACGGATGTCCCGGGCAATCTCCTCGCGCAGTTCCAGCATCCCGTGGTTCGAGGTGTACATGGTGTAACCTTTTTCCAGCGAATATACACAAGCCTCCCGGATGTGCCATGGCGTCACGAAATCGGGCTCGCCCACACCCAGCGAAATAATGCCTTTCACCTCCGTAACCAGATCAAAAAAGCGCCTGATGCCGGAAGGCGGCAGGTCACACACGGCGGGGTTAATCATTCCCCTCCAGTCGGTTTGTAAAGTCATGGCATGATCACCTGCCTCCTGTCTTCTTCTTTGTCATCAATGATGACGCCGTGGTGCTTATACGTTTTCAGGACAAAATGGGTCGCTGTGCTGAGAACATACTCCATCGAAGCTAGTTTAAAGGAGACAAAATGAGCAACTTCCTTCATTGTGCCGCCTTCAATCATCACCATCAGGTCATAAGCGCCCGACATCAGCCTGACGCTCCGCACCTCGGGAAACCGGTAGATGCGCTCGGCCACGGCGTCAAAACCCACGTCCCGCTGCGGTGATATTTTTACTTCAATCATTGCGGAAACCTTCTCGGCTCCGAGTTTATCCCAGTTAATCAGGGTAAAATAACCTTGGATCAGTTTCTTTTCTTCCGACTCTTTAATAATCCGGGCGACTTCTTCCTCATCCCGTCCGAGCATGGTGGCAATTTGGCCGGCGGTGAGCCTGGCGTCGGATTCGAGAAGTTCCAGCACCTCTCTCAATCCATATCACTCCTTCGTGATGATCTGAGGATTGACCATGCAGCTTATGTTAGGCCGTAATCAAAAAGCCGCTTATCAGCAATCCTTTAAACAATAAAAAAAACCGCCCCCCAAAAGGGACGGGATCTTCTCGCGGTACCACCCTATTTGGCCGCATGCCTCACCCCTTTTCGGGATTTCTCATACAGCCCTCTCCTGCCGTTTAACGGCGGCAAGCCGGCGGCGGCTTATTCTCTCCCCCAAGGGAGGGATTTTTCACCCGCGGCATCCAGGGCGGCCCTGGCGCTTTCCTCCACCGGGCTTACACCATACCCCGGCTCGCTGGCGATTAACGGCGCCTTTCTTCCCCTTCATTGCCTTGCGTTTGCTTTGATAAATTCATAAAATTAAAGTTATCTTAGCACAAACGCATTCAGGTGTCAACCGGAAAAACCAGACATTTACATGGTCAATGTGCCGCCAGGCGTTTCAATTAATTTTAAAACATTTTCCTCCCGCCCGGTCACAGCGTTAATATATATCAGGTAGGAATCCTCCCCCAACTTGCCGTGAAACTCATAAGCCAGTTTTTCATCTGAAACCCCAACCGGAATGAGCACAAGCTCTCCCCCGGATACATTCAGCCGCGGGTTTATCGCCGCGCGCGCGTGCTCGCGTGAAACGGCGGCTTCCGGCAGGGGGCGCTGCCTGTGGGACATCAAGTAACCCGAGGTTTCCGTTCCGGTAACCTCGCCGCTGTCCAAAGCAACAGTCACCTTCACCAAATCGGGATAAAGGGTAACGCCATTTTGCAGCGCCGCGCAGTTAAAAGTGACTGAGTTCCCGTGCTGCTGGAAATAAGTCGAGCGCATTTCCCCAAAACCACGGCCGGCCAGGAACTGCAGGGCTTTCCGCCGCGCTTCATCAATGCTCACAGTCTGGCCGCCGACCGGCCGGGAATTCATCATCCAGATTACTTTGCCGCCCTGCCGGGACACATCCAGTACTGTCGCCGCGCCGTCCGGCCCGCCCACCCGGGTTACTTCCACCCGGTGAGCCGGAATGCGCCCGTTGGTTGTCCCGGTAACCCTGGCCTGGTAGTCGGCTTCATCCTGCTTGTCAATAAAAGCAAGCGCTCTTTGCTCCGCTTCCGGCGCGTCCACATCGCCCTGTCCGCTCAAATCCCGGGGTTCAGTGCGTTCCAGGTGCTCTGAATAAGGCCCGTCATAGATCAGCGCGGGGTAGCGCTGCATCTGTTTATCCATTGACTGAAAGTCAGTCGTGGCCAGATCATCCGGGTTTTTTTGCAGTTTGCCCCTAACCTGGCGCACCATTTCTCCAAAATAAAAATTGTTCTGAGCCATGCCGGCCTGCATTCCCTGCAACTCACTGTTTAAAGCAGCCGCCTGCTGGTAAAGGCTGTTCAGGGTATCCCAGTGTTTGGTGTCAATAGCTTCGCCCTGGTTGATCTGCCGGGCCAGACTGTCGGCATAATCTCCCACCTGGCTTAAAAACTTGGCCGTGCGCCCGGCCAGCGCGTCGTTTAACGGCAGTTGGCCGAGGTTGGACTGGGCAAACGCCGCCTGCTGGCGAATATCCATCAACAGGGCGCTGTCCAGGCGCGGGTCAGAGGCAATCATGCTTTTTGACAGGAGCACTTCAACGCTTTGAGTCTGGCTTGCCAAATCGTAAAAAGCGCGCTGGTACTTATTGCTTAGATAATTCTCCAGTTTGCGGTTGGCCGTGTACTGGCTGTAGCCCCAGGAACCGGCCGCGGCCAAAGCCAGCAGGCCGATGACCGCCGCTAATATCCATTTTCTCATCAAACAACCCCCTTTACCGGGCAAAAACGTGGTTGCCAATTTGCGTGACAATATTTCTGCTCCATATCCACGGGTTTACGGACTTGCCCGGGTTCCAGAAAAAAAGCGCCCCGCCCGAGGGGTCATACCCACCCATGGCCATCTGGGCGGCCTGAACGGATTCTTCGCTTAAGGGCCGGTACGCCTGTCCGTTTTCAATCGACTCGAAAGCTTCCGGCTGAAAAATCACCTCACTGATTGAGTGCGGAAACGAAGCGCTTTTTGTCCGGTTTAATATAACCGCGCCTACAGCCACCTTGCCGAGCAGCGGCTCGTCCGCCGCTTCACCCTCAATCACCCGGGCCAGGAGAGTAACATCACCCCGGTCGGTGGCCGCGCCCCGGGAAACAGCCGGCGTCTCACTGGGAACGCTAAATCCGAGAGCGTCCCAGGTAGCCTGTCCCACGACACCGTCGGCAGGTATGCCGTTGTTTTGCTGGAAGTTAATGACTGCCTGAAAGGTGCCGTCACCGTAATACCCATCCTGGCTGCCGTTATAATACCCCCATTGGCTGAGCCGTTGCTGCACCCGAAAAACATCATCCCCGGCGCTTCCCCGGTACAAGCTGGGGTTTTGCGCCGCAGCCTGCCTTTCGTGCAGTGAAACCAGCCCTGCCGCCAGCGCCAGCAAGCAAGCCGCATAAATTATTAATTTTTTTTTCGAAAACAAACCGTTGCCGTTAATCGCTCATCACCCCCTGGCAACCGATAATATTTTAATAATATTTTTTCTATTGTCCCCAATTTTATGTGGAAATGCCGGTATTTTTTCAAAAAAAAAGACCTTTCCAGAGGTCTGCCATTCCTACCTGTTTTTCGTGGTCCAGTCAAAGCCGATATCCGGGTCATTCCAGGCCAGGCGCTTTTCGTCCGGTTTGTCCGGGTCATACGGGGCTGTGGTAAAATAGATGATCAGCGCCGGCATGCTGCCGAGCACCCGGTAGCCGTGCGCTACCATTTTGGGAATAACCAGCAAGATTGGATTATCTTCACCCAGGTAAAAAACATTTGTCTCTCCTTTGGTTGGCGAATCTTCGCGCAGATCGTGCAGAACAACCTGGGCGCTGCCAACCGGAAAGAACCACAAGTCATCCTGGCGCTCATGATAATGGAAAGCTTTAACCACACCGGGATATGTCCTGGACATCGACGCCTGGCCGAAACGGGACAGCAATTGGTCGTCGTCCCTTAATATTTCCATAAAAAAGCCGCGGTCATCGCAGTGTTTAACCAGTTTCTTTACCTGCACGTCCTTAATCATCAAGCTACGCTCCTCATCCGCCGCACCGGCCGGGCTCACCGGGCGGTATACATTTTTTCGTAATACTCCAGGTATTCGCCGGACTTAATTTTCCGCCACCATTTTTTATTGGCGCGGTACCAGCTGACGGTGTCCCGCAGCCCCCGCTCGAAAGTGTATACCGGCCGCCACCCCAGTTCTTCCTTAATCTTGGCGGCGTCAATGGCATAGCGGCGATCGTGGCCGGGTCTGTCCGGCACGTGTTTAATCAATGATTCCGGCTTGCCCAGTTCAGCCAGGATAAGGCGGATTATTTCTACGTTGGCCCGCTCGTTGTTGCCGCCGATGTTGTATATTTCCCCCGGCTTGCCCCGGTGCAGCACCAGATCCAGCGCCCCGCAGTGGTCCAGCACATGGAGCCAGTCCCGCACGTGCAGGCCGTCTCCATATAAAGGAAGCGGCCTGTCTTCCAGAGCGTTGGTGACCATCAAAGGAATCAGCTTCTCAGGAAACTGGTAAGGCCCATAGTTATTGGAGCAGCGGGTAATGCTCACCGGAACGCCGAAGGTGCGATGATAAGCCAGCGCGAGCAGATCAGCCGCCGCTTTGCTTGCGGAATAAGGGCTGCCGGGAGCCAGGGAGGTCTCTTCAGTGAAATATCCGTTTTCTCCCAACGAGCCGTAGACTTCATCGGTAGACACCTGCAGAAACCTCCTAATGCCATGCCTGCGGGCCGCCTCCAGCAACTCTTGCACCCCCAGGACATTGGTCCGCACGAAAACGCCGGCGTCTATTATACTGCGGTCGACATGGGTCTCCGCCGCGAAATTGACCACGGCGTCTATCCCCTGCGAGAAAATCTGCTCAAGACAGTTCCGGTCCGTGATATCACCGCGCACGAAGCTATAACCTGATTTTTCCGCAACATTGGTCAGGTTGTCAAGATTACCGGCATATGTTAGCGAATCAAGGTTAATTATCCGGTAATCATACCGGTCCAATAAGTACCTGATAAAATTGCTGCCGATAAACCCCGCCCCGCCTGTTACCAAAACTCTCATTTTCAGTCCCCCCGCGGCTATAATATGATTTCCGTGTCATCTCCGACGAACAGGCGGCAGGCGTGGCGGCCGGCGGCAGCGCGGCTGATCCGGGTATTGCCGCCGATCAGGCTGTCTTCAACCCGTTCCACGCCGGATAGCCGGCAGTTTTCCAGCACCACTGAATATTCCACCCCGACCTGATCAAGAACAGTGCCCTTGCCGACAGCCGTATAAGGGCCGATAAAAGAATCTTTGACCACGGCGTTTTCCCCGATCACCACCGGCCCGCGAATGACGCTGTTGGTTATTGCCGCGCCAGCGGCGATGTCAACCCTGCCGGAAATCTCACTGGCGGTGTCGACCGATCCGTCCACTTGGCGGACGGCGTATTCGTCCAAAACTACCCGGTTGGCTTCCAGAATGTCATCCTTCTTGCCGGTATCCAGCCACCAGCCTTCCAGCAGCCTGGCTTCCACCCGGTGACCGGCGTCAACCATCTGCTGAATGGCGTCGGTGATTTCCAGTTCTCCCCGCCAGGAGGGTTTGACCCTGTCTATGGCGGTATGTATCGCCCGGTTAAAAAGATAAATACCCACCAGAGCCAAGTCGCTGAGCGGCTCTTGGGGTTTTTCCACCAGCTTCAATACTTCTTGCCGGGACCCGAGCACCGCCACTCCGAACTGCCGGGGGTCTTTTACTTTCTTTAACTGAATAATGGAATCGCTGCGGCCGGCGCTAAATTCCCTGACCAGCGCGCCGACACCTCCCTGAATCAAGTTGTCGCCGAGGAACATCAGAAACGATGAATCACCCAGGAAGTTCCTGGCGATTTTTACCGCGTGCGCCAGCCCCGCCGGGTTTTCCTGGAGAATGTACGTGAGCACCGCGCCCCAACGCGAGCCGTCCCCCAGCGCCTCCTTGATATGGCCGCCGGTTTCCGGAGATATAATAATGCCGATATCTTTTATCCCGGCGCTGCTGACCTGCTCCAACACGAAGTTGATAATCGGCTTATTGGCTACCGGTATTAATTGTTTGGCAGTGGTATAAGTAAGCGGCCGGAGCCGGGTGCCGCGCCCGCCCGCGAGAATAAGCGCCTTCAATAAAACGACCTCCGAATTATTCAGGAGTCAGGAGTCAGAAATCAGTAGTCAGAATAAAAGAATGATTTTAGTCATTAAATATTCTGACTCCTGAAATTCTCAATATCTGCTTTATAGCAATAATTGTTCAGTAATCAGAAGAGAGAATGGTTTTTAGTCTTGAAATATTCTGAATTCTGAATTCTGAATACTGACTCCTGACTGCCTGCCTTATAGCAGTAATATATGCGAATATGCGGCTCAAGGTTCCCCTAACGGACCGGGAGTCTGTTCTTTGAACACCTTAATTACTTCTTCACTGTAATAGGGCGCGCCGGCTTCCGCCGCCGCGGCGAAATACCTGGCGATACCCGCGTAAATCGCCCGGCTTACCTTGCCCTGGTAGGCCGGATCCTGCAAAAGCCGGCTTTCACTTGCATTGGTAATGAAGCCGGTTTCCACCAGCACCGCCGGTATGGAAGTGTTCCTGGTTATGTAATAGTCAGCCTCTTTTGTTAAACGGTCGGTGTTTTTTAAAAAGTTGGTCAATTCGGACTGGATGATTTGACCGGCCCTCTTACTTTCAGGAAAGCCAGGCTGGACGAAGGTCTGAGCCCCGCGCGGAGCTTCAGAGGAATGACTGTTGACATGAATACTGATCAAGAGGTCCGCCTTATGTTCATTTGCCAGCGCCACCCTCTTTTTTAAATCTTCCTGTTTTTTTTCCAGCAAACTGGTTGTGCCGGGTTCACTCAGGTCGCTATCGGTCTCCCTGGTCATCAGCACTGTCGCCCCCGCCTGCTTGAGCTCAGCAGCCAGGCGCTTGCCAATCGCCAGATTGATGTCTTTTTCCATAACACCGTTTTTACCCACAACTCCCGGATCAAATCCCCCGTGGCCGGGATCCACGACAATCACCTTATCGACAACCGGCCAGGCCAAAACCGCCTGGGATTCCCGTGCCGCCCCGGCATCCAAGTACATAGTCACGGGCAGCGCCAGGAACACTAAAAAGGCAGTGGCGAACAAATAGCGTTTATTGATTTTGAAAGCTTTTATAAACATTAAATGCAAAAAAATCCCCCCTAGGACAACTACCTTCTAAAAAGTATGCTGTCTAAGAGAGGATTATGAAAATGGGTTTGCATATTCGGGTATTCAGGAGCCAGGAGCCTGAATTCGGAATATTTCAGAGCCACAAACCCAGTCTCTTATTCTCATTCCTGATTCTAACCCCTAAATCAAAACTCCCAAACTTTTGACTCTCGTTCCTTATCTCCTGACTACTAACTACTGACTCCTGACTCCTGGATTATGCGATCCACCTGGTCAATATTTGCAGCCCGTTTGCGACCGGTACAAAGATAACCTGACTGAACAGGGTTCCGAACAGGTTGGACAACGCCAGGTAGAAAATTATTTGCTTTAATTCCAGTTCATCCTGCTCTCCCGCCGCCACCGCGTCGGTCACCTTGGCCAGGACCGGGTCCACCATCATCACATTAAGCACAATTGAGGCGTTGCCCACTATTGACGCCATCAGCACCGCGGTGGAGCGGTACTCGGGATAAAGAGCGCCGGCATAAAGACCGGACAAAACATTGGCGGTCCACAGGCTGTAGCTAACCAGATTCCAAACCAGAAAAGCGCCGGGAGTGGCCATCTTTCTAAATATTATTTTTTTCAGCGTACGCAGTGAGGTGAACCGCAGCCGGAGAATACCGCCGCCGGGCCTGAAGAAAGAAAACAATACCAGCGGTATTACTCGAAAAACTGAGCCTGTCCGGCCGAAGGCCCTGATTGAGTTGGAAAATGACGTTACAAAGCTGGGGATAAGCAAAATGCCCAGAGTAGTCCCCACAGTGGCACCGAGGATGACAAAGCGCAGTTTTTCGTTTAAACCCGCCAGCGCCTCCTGGTAAACCAGCGTATCGGTAACAGCAGCGCCGGGTTCTGCCGACAGTGACCGGTCATAGGCTTGATCGATAATTTGTTCCACGGTTGAAGCCAGCAGCGGCGCCTGAAGCGTATTGGCAAAACTTGCCGCCAGGTAGACCACGCCGAAAAGCGAAATGGCAGTGGCCAGGTGACCTGTGCGAACACCGGCGAGGCGGGACGAGCGGGTCAGCGTATTTATTAGATTAATAAACACCGTCAATAAAAAGACTAATAGCAAACGTTCCACTTGAGCCTCCAAAGTCATCTCAGAAACTGGTAACTTATTACATCATAACATAATGAATAGTTTATAAGCAATCGGACCTTAAGGCGTGTCATTTTAAGGTTCATAATTGGTTTTTATGAAGGCGAAAAGGAATAGGTATTCACCTCTTTCAACAGTAGTGTTCGAAAAGGCTTGACTTGCCGGACCGGGTGTTTATCCGAAGCGACGCGGAGCACTGGATGCGGTTTATAGCGCGTGCAGGCATGCAGAAAAGCTCAAATAGACGCGTAGGCAGCTTATAGCAGTCTGGTTTCAGCGGTTGATAAAACGATGTTATTTAGGTAACATGAAAACTGCGAAGAGAGCGGAGGATAATCCCGGTCCGCCTACCTAAAATATTTTTCGAACACGGTCATATTTCAACAAGGGGACACTAAACTTTGTTCCTAAGCAAGAACGAATTCACCTGTTCACAATTTTCGAAAATCGCAATGTCCTAAATGAAAAAGGAAGGTTTACCTTCCTTTTTTGTAGACTATGGTTCTATTATTAATAAGCAAAATAACACACGAATTGTATTTAACGTTTTGAAAATTGAGGCGCGCGGCGGGCTTTCTTCAAGCCGTATTTCCGGCGTTCTTTCATCCGCGGATCCCTGGTTAAAAAACCGGCTTTCTTCAACATGGGACGAAGATTGGGATCTGCCTGAACGAGCGCGCGGGCAATACCCATTTTTATCGCTCCCGCCTGGCCGCTGATACCGCCGCCCAAAACCTTGGCCTGAATATCAAACCGTCCCGCTCCGCCAATCAGTTCAATCGGCTGGCGGACGATCATTTCCAGTGTCCGCCGGCCGAAATATTCGCTTAAAGGTCTTTTGTTAATGGTCACATTACCTTCACCAGGCAGTAAAAACACCCTGGCTATAGCATTTTTCCTCCGTCCGGTACCGTAAAACATCACTTGAGCCATTTTGTCGGTTCCTCCTTCTCTGTTACATCTGCCAGGCTTCAGGCTTCTGCGCTTGATGAGGATGCTCAGGGCCCTTGTATACTTTAAGCTTCCTGCCCATATCCGCACCCAACTTGTTATGAGGCAGCATTCCCTTGATGGCCTTTTCCACCGCGAGTTCAGGCCTTGTTTTCATCAAGGTGCCGTAACTGACTACTTTCAGGCCGCCGGGGTAGCCGGAGTGCCTTATGTATTTTTTGTTGGCAAGTTTATTGCCGGTCAACACAATTTTCTCGGCATTGATCACTATGACAAAGTCACCGGTATCGACATGGGGAGTAAAGTCAGGTTTATGTTTTCCACGCAGAATCCGTGCCGCTTCAACGGCCAGCCTGCCGAGAACCTTGCCTTCAGCGTCCAGAGTATACCACTTGCGTTCTTTTATCTCAAGAGGTTTAGCCATGTAGCTCTTCATTAAAAATACCTCCTCAAAATAAGGCAAAAAGTAAAACAAACTATGCCGCTTTTCAACGGACGGGGCTAATGAACCGTCAAAAAACCACGTATTACAATATAACATAAAGCATTTCCAGTGTCAAGTTAAACAAGGTCAAAACTGACAGATATAAAAACCAGTCAATCGACAGCGGCATACGGTTTGCCAATCATGGCTTCCGCCGCCGGATACTCTACTTTTTCCAAACACAAACCCCTGGCCGGGAGGGTGGGACCGCCTTTCAGGCTGTCCAGGCTTGCCAGGATGCCGGCCACTTCGCCTGCCGCCAGTTTCCCCAGACCCACCCGGAGCAAGGTGCCGGAAATCATGCGGGCCATGTGGTAGAGAAATCCATCCGCCCGCAATATTATGTAAACGAGATCACCCTCGCTTGCCACCCGCGCCTGGTAAAGCGTGCGCACCGTCGTTTTAACCGGCGTGCCCAGGGCGCGAAAGGCGCTGAAGTCGTGCCTTCCCTCCAAATAGCCGGCTGCTTCCCGCATGGCGTTAAAGTCCAGCTGTTTGGGCACATGGTAACTGTACAGGCGGTGGAAAGGGGAATGCCATTTTCCGTGATAAACTGTGTAGCGATATGTTTTAGCGATGGCGGAAAAGCGCGCGTGAAACGACACCGGCACTTCTTCCGCGTCCAAGGCCACGATATCCCGCGGCAGCAAACTGTTCAGGGCGTATGCCGTCCGCTCCGCCGGCACGGGCCAGCCATCTGCCGCGAAACTGATTACTTGCCCGCGGGCGTGCACTCCGGCATCCGTCCTGCCGGCGCCGCTAACCTGAACAGGCCTTTGAGCCAGCTGGAACAGCCGCTCTTCCAGAACGCCCTGCACCGTTTGAAACCTTGTGCCGCGCTGCTCCTGGAATCCATGGTAATTGGTGCCGTCATAAGCTATCGTAACCTTAATATTGCGCATATTATCCTCAAATTAACAGCTACAGTGAAATGTTCGCTTGTACGCAACCACTCGGGAATCAAAGTAAGCTATTGGTCTATCGTCCCGAAATATTCTGACTCCTGACTTCTGACTCCTGACTCCTAAAAAAATATTAGCTCGAACTACGCGCTGCAGTCTGGCGGCATTACCAGCGCGTTCATATTCTCCCTGCTTTATGTATATCTAAGCCAAACCGTTATGGCAAGGATCGCGAAGGTAATGAGCAGCGTCATATAATCCTCCGGTTTCAGCGTCAAACTGTGCATTCTCGTCCGGTTGGCGCCGCCCCGGTAGCAGCGCGCCTCCATAGCCACGGCAAGTTCCTCGGCGCTGCGCAGCGCCCCGGCGAAAAGCGGCACGAACAACGGCAACAAACCTTTCACCCGGTCCATCGCCCCGCCTGAACCAAACCCGGCGCCGCGGGACCGCTGGGCTTTGGCAATTTTATCAGCCTCATTCAGCAAGGTGGGAACAAAACGCAAGGCTATAGTCATCATCATGGCTAATTCATGGGTAGGCACCCCGACCCGTCTAAGCGGAGCAAGGATACTTTCCAGCGCGGCGGTGAGGTTTACCGGGGACGTAGTCAGAGTAAGCAGAAAAGCGATTAAAATCAGCAATACCAGTCTTAAAAAAATCTGGCCGCCCCCTGCCAGACCCTCCTTGGTGACTTTTAAAAACCCCAGCCCGAACCATACTTCCCCCGGCGTCAACAGTGCCTGGAGAAAAAATGTAACCGCCAGCAGCAGCCAAATCGACAACAAGCCCCGAAAAAAAATCTTCGCGGAAATCCCCGTGAGAATCATGGATAAAAAAACAAATCCGGTCAACAGAGCAAACTCATACCATGAGGCGATGATAAAAACCGCAATTGCCGTCGCGATTACACAAACAACCTTGGTCCGAGGATCAAGGCGGTGCAATAATGAGTTGCCCGGAACAAACTGGCCGATAGTAACGTTAATCATACGCCAGGCTGCCTCATTTCCATATTACGCTCCATGTTCAGTATCCTGGCAATTTCCACAACCGCTTCATCAATCGTTAGCAAATCAGCCCGCACCGGCAACCCGCGGGCCTGCAGACGGAGCATTAATTCTACCGTCGCCGGAACATCCAGCCCCAGGGCGCGCAGTTCTTCAGTCTTGTTGAAAACCTCCCGCGGCGGCGCCTCCATGGCCAGGCGGCCTTTATGCAAAACGGCTACCCGGTCTGCCCAGCGGGCAACCTCCTCCATGTTGTGGGTAACCAGCACCACTGTTATCCCCCGCTCCCCCCGGAGCCGGTCAATACGTTCCATTAACTGCCTTCTGCTCACCGGGTCCAGGCCGGCGGCCGGTTCATCAAGCACCAACACTTCCGGGCGCAAGGCCAGCACACCGGCAATGGCAGCTTTCCTGCGCATGCCGCCGCTCAGACGGAACGGGGATGTCCGCCCTACTTCCTCCGGGTCCAGGTCAACCAGTCTCAACGCGTCAATGACCCTTTCCCTGACCTCGGCGTTGTTTAAGCCCAGGTTTCTCGGGCCGAAAGCCACATCGTCAAAAACAGTTTCCTCAAAAAGCTGGTGCTCGGGCTGTTGGAAAACCAGCCCCACCCTGTGCCAAAGTTCCCGGCGCAATCCTTTATTTGCTACGTCAATACCGCACACCCGCACATTTCCGCCGGTGGGCGCCAGGATGCCGTTAAAATGCTGGACCAGGGTGGACTTGCCGGAACCGGTCGCCCCAACCAGCGCGTAAAACTCGCCTCTTTGGATTTCCAGCGACACACTATCCAGCGAGGTTACTTCAAACGGTGTGCCCCTGGAGTAAACATGAGTAAGATTTTCGACCTTAATTACCGGCATAGGTACGCCACCATATCCTTAATAGTGAGAATACCATCAGGCACTAAAAAGCCCCGCCTTCTCAGGCGACAGGCAATTTTAGCCGCAACCGGCAACTCTAACCCCACATTCCGCAGCAACTGTTCCTCCGCGAACACCTCGGCCGGGGTTCCCGCCAGCACAGACCGGCCGGAGCACAAGACCATTACTCTATCCGCCACGGCGGCTTCTTCCATGTAATGAGTCACCAGAACCACAGTGACGCCGTTGGAACGGTTTAAACGGAGCAGGGTATCCATAAGTTCCCGGCGGCCGGACGGGTCAAGCATGGAGCTTGGCTCATCCAGGACCAGGCAGTCCGGACGCATTGCCAGCACACCGGCGATAGCCAGCCGCTGTTTTTGACCGCCGGAGAGCAGATGCGGAGCATGGTTCCGGTATTCCGACAGCCCGGTTAAAACCAGGGCCTCATCTACTCTGGCCCGCACCTCCGGCGGGGGCAGTCCCAGGTTCTCAGCGCCGAAGGCTACGTCTTCTTCCACCAGCGAGCTGACGATCTGGTTGTCGGGGTTTTGAAAAACCATCCCCACTCTCTGCCGGATTTCCCATAAATATTCCCCCTGGCGGGTGTCCATCCCATCCACCAGGACCGTACCCTCAAAAGGTGTGAGCAGGGCGTTAAAGTGCCTGGCAAGGGTAGATTTCCCCGACCCGTTGGGACCGACCAGAGCAAGGAATTCGCCTTTATATACATCCAGGTCCACACCATGCAAAGCCGCCTGCTCCGACTGGCCGCCGCGGTTGTAGAAATATGTGAGGCCTTTGACCCTGATATAAACCGCGCCTTCACGGGAACGGCCGCGCGCCGCTTGCTTTCCGGGCAGAGCATTACTAGACATGCAGGTTAAATCAGCTCTAAAATAACCGCTTTAGCGGCGTCGCCCCGGCGGTAGCCAACTTTGACAATCCTGGTATAGCCGCCCGGGCGGTCCGCATATTTCGGCGCGATTTTATCAAACAGTTTGCGCACCACATCTTCTTCATAGAGGTACGCCAGCGCCTGGCGCCTGGCTGCGAGGTCGTTCTGCTTGGCGGTAGTAACCAGCCTTTCGGCGATACTTTTTACTTCCTTGGCCCTGGCTTCAGTGGTATTTATCCGCTCGTCCCGGAAGAGGGATGTGACCAGGTTTCTTAACATAGCCTTCCTGTGGCCGGTGTTTCTTCCTAGCTTCTGGTAGCCCACTCTCAAATCCCTCCCTTATTCATCGCTTTTTTTCAGCAATAACCCCAGTTCGTGTAATTTATTGACTACCTCTTCCAGAGATTTTTTCCCCAGATTTCTTACTTTCATCATATCGTCTTCGTTGCGCTGGATTAACTCCTCAACCGTGTTAATCCCAGCCCGCTTCAGGCAGTTGTAGGAACGCACCGATAAATCCAGCTCTTCAATGGTCATTTCCAGGATTCTATCCTTTTGCTCCTCTTCCTTTTCCACCATGATCTCCACATCGCTGACCGTTTCCGTCAATCCG
The DNA here is from genome assembly GCF_002067195.1 of Pelotomaculum sp. PtaB.Bin117. Classification (NCBI taxonomy): domain Bacteria; kingdom Bacillati; phylum Bacillota; class Clostridia; order Eubacteriales; family Desulfotomaculaceae; genus Pelotomaculum; species Pelotomaculum sp. PtaB.Bin117. The sequence goes on from NZ_MVQM01000043.1 coordinate 44,044, forward strand.
ATAAACAGACGCAAATGTTCGCTCATAATCTTGGCTGAAAGGCTGACTGCCTCGTCAGGTCTGATGCTCCCGTCGGTCCAGACTTCCAATGTCAGCTTGTCGTAGTCCGTTATCTGGCCGACCCGGGTGTTCTCCACATTATAATTGACCTTGCTCACTGGTGTAAAAACTGAATCCACCGGAATCACGCCGATAATGTGTTCATTCTTTTTATTACGCTCCGCGGAGACGTAGCCCCGTCCTTTGGAGACGGTAATATCCATGGATAAACTGGCATTATCGGACAGAGTGGCTATCACCAGATCGGGGTTTAATATTTCCACATCGGAGTCACAGACGATATCCCCGGCTTTCACCACACCGGCGTCCTCAGCTTCTATGCGCAGAGTCTTTTCTTCATCGCTGTAAAGTTTCAGGCTGAGACTCTTGAGGTTTAAAATAATGTCCGTGACATCCTCCACAACCCCCGGGATGGTTGAAAATTCATGAAGCACTCCGTTAATCTTAACAGAAGTAACAGCTGCGCCCGGCAATGAGGAAAGCAGGATGCGGCGCAGGGAGTTCCCCAGAGTAATGCCGTAGCCCCTTTCCAGTGGCTCCACTGTAAACTTGCCGTAAGTGTAATCGTCGCTCATTTCTACAACTTCAATTTTCGGTTTTTCAATTTCAAGCACGGACGTTTCCCTCCTATTGGCGGTTGGTGGTTGGCGGCTGGTTAACACCCGGCAACCGACTGCTCACGACCAACGGCCAAAATGGCCTCCTACCTGGAGTATAACTCAACAATCAGGTGCTCCTGAACGGGAGCGTCGATCTGATCCCTTGCCGGGAGCGCCACTACGCGGGCGATGGCCTGGTCGGCCTCAAATTCAAGCCATGCGGGAGGAGTGCGCTCGGCAGCCCTCTCCAGCAGCTCTTTCACTCTCGGCGATTCCTTGCTCTTTTCCCGGACGGTAATTACATCGCCCACGCGGAGCGAATATGACGGTATGTTCACTTTACGGCCGTTAACCATAAAATGTCCATGCCGCACAAGCTGCCTGGCTTCGTTCCGGGATGCCCCGAGTCCCAGGCGATAGACTGCGTTGTCAAGCCGCCTTTCCAATAAGCGGAGCAGATTTTCACCGGTAACACCCGGCTGCCGCTCGGCTCTCACGAAGTAGCGCCTGAATTGGCCTTCCAAAATGCCGTATATCCGGCGCGCTTTTTGTTTTTCCCTTAATTGCAGGCCGTACTCCGAAACTTTCTTTCGTCCTTGGCCGTGCTGACCGGGAGCGTAAGCCCTGCGGTCAACGCCACATTTGGTTGAGTAACAACGGTCGCCTTTGAGGTATAGTTTCAGTCCTTCCCGGCGACATTGCCGGCACACTGCTTCAGTATATCTCGCCATACCAGCACACCTCCTTAAACTCTCCGGCGCTTGGGCGGCCGGCAACCGTTATGAGGAATCGGGGTTACATCTTTAATCAAATTGACTTCCAGCCCCGCCGCCTGCAGAGAGCGGATAGCCGCCTCACGGCCGGCGCCGGGTCCTTTAACCATTACCTCCACTACTTTCAGGCCATGCTCCATGGCCTCTTTAGCGGCATTTTCAGCCGCCATTTGAGCCGCGAACGGAGTGCTTTTCCGGGAACCTTTAAAGCCCACGCCTCCGGCGCTGGCCCAGGATATCGCATTTCCCCTGGTATCGGTAATGGTTACTATGGTGTTATTAAAAGTAGATCTGATATGCGCAACACCAGATTCGATATTTTTGCGTTCACGTCTTTTCGTTCTGGTTACGCGACGCGCCATTTAATAACCTCCTTAATTTAATGGATTTAATAGATTTTTTCGTTCATCAAGTTTGCTCAGATTATCCGCTTGATCGCATGGCGTAGCGCTTACCCACAGGCTAGCGCGTTCGCCCCCCGGATCTGCCAAACTCACCAACTCAGCCGGCTTAAAACTGCTGCCCCGCTTTTTTCGGGAACGGCTAAGCTAAACAACAATTTAATCCTAAACCGCCCTCCAGGTAAGCGCCACGCCACACTGAGCCAACCTTAACACTCATGCTACTTTTTCCTGCGCACGCCGACAGTCTTACGCGGCCCTTTACGGGTCCTGGCGTTGGTCTTGGTCCGCTGCCCCCGCACCGGCATGCCGCGGCGGTGCCTTAACCCGCGGTAGCAGCCAATTTCAATCAGACGCTTGATGTTCAAGGCTATCTCCCGGCGCAAATCACCTTCCACTTTGTGGTTCTTTTCAATAATTTCACGCAGCTTGTTGATTTCATCCTCAGTCAGATCCTTCACCCTGGTATCAGGGTTGACATTTGTCTGAGACAGGATTTTTTGGGACGTCGGCTTACCAATGCCAAAAATATAAGTAAGGGCAATCTCGACCCGTTTATCCCTCGGCAAGTCTACGCCTGCGATACGTGCCATAAATTATTCAACACCTCCTGGTATTACCCTTGGACCTGTTTATGTTTGGGGTTCTCACAAATCACCATAACTTTGCCCTTCCTGCGAATGATCTTGCACTTTTCGCAGATGGGCTTGACGGATGGCCTCACTTTCATCGCAAACCCTCCATTTCGGTCGTCTGTAGTCGTTGTCGGGTTAATTGTTGAAATCCGGATTCGCCGAATTCTTTTTTAATTCTTTTATTCTGACTTCTGACTTCTGACTCCTGACTTTACTTGTATCGATAAATAATACGCCCGCGGTTTAAATCATAAGGCGAGAGTTCGACTGTCACCCGGTCACCGGCCAAAATCCTGATAAAGTTCATCCTAATCTTGCCGGAAACATGCGCCAGCACTTTATGGCCGTTCTGGAGTTCCACACGGAACATGGCGTTTGGCAGCGGTTCGATGACAGTACCTTCAGCCTCGATAACATCTTGCTTTGACATTAGGTATCTGACCAACTCCTTATCTTAAAATGAACACTCGTTAAAGTTTTTCACTAGACTCTTGAGCTCCTCGCGAATATCCGCGTTGGTTATCCTTTTCCCTTTTTCCGCTTTGCTCGATAACTCACCGGCAATAACTTCATGAATATGCAAGTGTTTGATATTTTTATATTTGGGATTTTCCACTTTTCGCCCTTCCCCGTCCGCAACGCACACCCTGGATAGACTTTCGCAACCTATCACCAGATAATATCTGCCTCTATCGCGGCCTTTTGTCGAGCTAACCAAGTGCCCGACCTGTAAAGCGTCCCGGTCGCCGTATTTCCGGCTGAAAACGATATTGCCACTATTATCATCAGGCACTGACTGAGACATCTATTTCCTTCCTTTCATCATCTGGAAAACAGCTACCGGCAATCAGTACTTTTCTTTAATTATCGTAGTCATAATATGGTCAGTATCTCCGGTTTGTCATCCGTAATGGCAACAGTATGTTCGAAATGGGCTGAAAGCTTTGCGTCCAAAGTTACTACCGTCCAGTTGTTTGTAAGAGTCCGCACTTCAAAAGTGCCCATATTGATCATCGGTTCGATCGCTAATGTCATTCCCGCTTTCAGTCTGGGGCCTCTGCCGGGCTTGCCGAAATTCGGAACCTGCGGGTCCTCGTGCGGGCTGCTGCCTATTCCATGCCCGACATAGTCACGCACTACCGAATAGCCATAGCCTTCGGCACAAGTTTGTACGGCATTGGATATATCTGATAGCCTGGCGCCTTCCCTGGCATGCTCAATTCCCTTATAAAGGGATTCTTCCGTCGCCTTTAAGAGCCGCATGGCATCGCTGCTTACTTCTCCCACCGGAACGGTAACGGCGCTGTCTCCATAGTATCCGTTTACTTCCGCCCCAATGTCGATACTAATAATATCTCCACTCACCAGCTTCCTTAAACTGGGAAACCCGTGCACAACTTCTTCATTCACTGAAGCACAGATGCTGTAGGGGAAACCGTATAACCCCTTGAAAGCCGGTTTGGCGCCGGCTTTGATAATATAGTCCTCCGCCAGCCGGTCCAGTTCCCTGGTCGTTACCCCAACCCTAACGGCACTGGTGAGTTCCGCCAGTGTTTCGGCCACAACCCGCCCGGCGTCTCTCATATAGGAGAGTTCTTTTTCGGATTTACAGGTAATCATATGCCCACCTACTTAATAAACCCCTGGTAACTGCGCATCAACATGTGCGATTCCAATTGCTTCATCGTGTCCAGCGCCACCCCGACCACAATCAGCAGCGCGGTGCCGCCGAAATAGATATTTGGTATCTGGGTCGCCATCAGTACAAAGTTCGGCAATATTGCCACCAGGGCCAGGAAAATGGCTCCGGCCAGGGTTATCTTGTTCATCACCCGGCTGATATATTCCGCCGTCGGCCGCCCGGGGCGCAACCCCGGGATAAAACCGCCGTATTTTTTGATATTATCCGCCATATCTGACGGGTTCATGATGACGGCGGTATAAAAGAAAGTGAAGCCGATAATCAAAAGAGCGTAAATAACCGTGTGTGAAACTGTTCCCCACCCGAACCACTTCGAGTAGAACGCCGCGATTGCTTCGTTGGAAAAATATTTCACGAGCGTTTCCGGAAACATCAACAGTGACGAGGCGAAAATTACCGGTATAACACCGGCCTGATTGACCCGCAGCGGCAGGTGGGTTGTCTGTCCGCCGTAAACCCTGCGTCCAACCACCCGCTTGGCGTACTGCACGGGTATGCGCCGCTGCCCTTCCTGAACCATAACCACACCGGCGATCACCAGACCCCCGATGACGACAAGCAGCACAAGACTCAAGATGTTAATTGTACCCGCGTCTAAATAAGCCATAATTCTTTGTAAACCTGAGGGAACCCTTGAGACAATACCCGCGAAAATCAACAGCGAAATACCGTTGCCAATCCCTTTTTCAGTAATTTGTTCACCCGTCCACATCAGGAAGGTGGTCCCGGCGGTAATGGTGACGGCAGTCATTAAATAAGTCGCCGGACCGGGATGATAAAGCGAACCACCGACTCCGACCACCATGCCGATACCCTGGATAAACGCCAGTACCACGGTAAGGTAGCGGGTGTACTGGGTAATTTTCTTGCGGCCTTCTTCGCCTTCTTTACTCAGACGCTCCAGGTGCGGAATGACCACTGTCAGGAGCTGCATAATAATTGAAGCGTTGATGTAAGGCATAATACCCATGGCAAAAACAGAAAAATTCTTCAGCGCGCCGCCGGAAATCACGTCAAAAAACCCGAAAATAGCGCCGCTGCTAACCAGTTCGGCAAATTTTTCCGAATTCACCCCGGGCACGGGAATATGAGCGCCCAGCCGGAAAACAAAAATCATACCAAGGGTGTAAAGCAGCTTTGTCCTCAATTCAGTAGCTTTCAGGGCATTCGCAATACTTCCCAGCAATTAAATCACCTCAGCTTTGCCGCCGGCGGCTGTGATCTTTTCCTCAGCCGACTTGCTGAAAGCTTGGGCACATACGGTTAGAGATTTTTCCAGCTTGCCGTTGCCAAGTATTTTCACACCGTCACCGATCTTTTTGATCAAGCGGGCGTCAAGCAAAGTATCCGGAGTCACGGTAACACCGTCCTCAAACCGGTTAAGCGCCGCTACATTGACAGCGATAATTTCCTTGGCAAACTTATTATAGAACCCCCGTTTCGGCATGCGACGCTGCAGCGGCATTTGCCCGCCCTCAAACCCGGGACGCACACCTCCGCCGGAGCGTGACTTTTGCCCTTTATGGCCGCGGCCGGCGGTCTTGCCCAAACCGGAGCCGATCCCTTGACCCTTGCGGGTGGGTTTAGGTCTAGCCCCTGGAGCCGGCCTTAGTTCATGCAGTTTCAAGATGACACCTCCTTAACATTCCTTACGGACCTGCGCTTCTCAGTCCCGCTTGTCTAAATTCGCGGGCCTTACGCTCCGGCTTCCTCGACTTTCAACAAATGCGCAACCTTATTAATCATACCCCTGATTTGCGGAGTGTCTTCGTGGATTACCGACCGGCTTACTTTGGTCAGACCCAGGGTCCGCACTGTAACCCTCTGCTTTTCCGGCCGGCCGATCAGGCTCTTCACCAGGGTTACCTTCAACTTGGCCACAACATTCCCCCCTTTTCTTGAGAGAGCATTACGTTACCTTTCAGTTCAACCGGGGACATCAGGTGTGAGGTGTGTCCCCCTCCAATCGGGGACATTCCTTCACTCGCCTGCTCTAATAGTAGCTAGTGTTCCAGCAGGCCACGCTCAGGAGCAATCCCTCTGTACTTTATACAACACAGGAAGGTGTGTCCCCATTCCTATTTTTTACCCCAGCAGTTCTTCCACCGTTTTATTTCTCAGCCGGGCCACATCCTCCGGAGTCTTCAGACTCTTCAGCGCATCCATGGTGGCACGGACCATGTTGTTAGCATTGTTGGAACCCAGGGACTTGGTAAGTATATCGTGCACTCCGGCCAACTCCAGGATCGCCCGGACCGGACCGCCCGCAATCACACCGGTGCCCGGCGCCGCCGGTTTCAGCAAAACTTTACCGGCCCCGAAATGCCCGGTAACTTCATGGGGAATGGTTGTTCCGGAAAGGGGTACTTTTATTAATGATTTCTTCGCGTCTTCAATGCCCTTGCGGATGGCCTCGGGAACCTCACCCGCTTTGCCCAGACCGGCGCCGACATGACCGTCGCTGTCGCCCACTACCATCAGAGCGGAAAAACTGAATCGCCGTCCGCCTTTTACGACCTTGGCCACCCGGTTGATATACACTACTTTTTCGGTTGTTTCCAGTTTGCTGGCGTCAATCCTCGCCATCTATTTCCCTCCTTTCTCATCGGGGACATTCCTTCACCGACCCGCCCTATAAGTAACTGGGATTCCAACAGGCCGATTTTAGGAATATTCCCTTCCAGATTTACACTCTACTAGAAGGTTTATCACCATTCCGCTCGGGGACATTCCTTCACTCGCCTGCTCTAAGAGTTACTATAGCATCAACAGGCCACCTAAAGGAGTATTCTCTTCGGACTTTTACCACACAGGAAGGTGTGTCCCCATTCCGCTAAAACTCCAGTCCGCCTGCCCGCGCGGCGTCAGCCAGGGCCTTGATCCGGCCATGGTAAATATAGCCGGCGCGATCAAATACCACCACTTTGATTCCTGCCTCAACTGCTTTTTTAGCCAGCAAATCTCCTACCGCAGCGGCTGCCGCTAAGTCGCCGCCATTTGCCAGTTTGCCTTTCAGCTCCGGTCCCAAGGTGGACGCGGCCACTAGAGTTACACCGCGTTCATCATCAATGATTTGGGCGTAAATATTTTGGATGCTGCGAAACACGTTCAGCCTGGGCCGGCCGGCAGAACCGGTTATTTTCTTGCGCACCCTGAAGCGCTTTTTTGCCCGCAGGGCCTTACGGTCGGGTTTATTCAGCACTTAGGAATTCACTGCCTTTCTAAAAAGTAATAAATAAATTATCCGTACTTACAGACTGCCAATCTCTACTTCTTGCCTTTGCCGCCGGCCTTGCCGACCTTGCGCCGGACCCTTTCACCTTCGTACCTGACGCCTTTCCCTTTATATGGTTCCGGTTCACGTACAGCACGAATGAACGCCGCCATGGCTCCCACTTTTTCCTTGTCGATACCCTTCACACTGATTCTGGCCGGCGCCGGAACTTCAATTACCAGTCCCTCTTGCGGCTCAATCTCCACCGGGTGTGAATAACCCATGGCCATTACGAGTTTGTTGCCTTGTTTGGAGGCGCGGTAACCAACGCCGACCAATTCCAGGTTTTTCTGAAAACCGACTGTTACTCCCACCACCATGTTGTTAACAAGAGTACGTGTCAAACCGTGCAATGACCTGTGCTGTTTATTGTCAGAAGGACGTTGGACCAATAATTGTCCCCCCTCGTATTTCACAACCATGTCCCGGTGCAGCTCTCTTTCCAACTGCCCCTTGGGGCCTTTAACCCGTATCCGGTTCCCGTCGATCTGCACATCAACACCTGCGGGTACCGGTACCGGCTGTCTACCAATCCTGGACATAAATTACACCTGCCATCCTAATTGTATTCAAGCACATGGTATTAATTACCACACGTAGCAAACTACCTCGCCGCCAAGTCCTTCTTTACGCGCCTTTCTATCGGACATGAATCCTTTAGAGGTGGAAATAATAGCTATTCCGAGACCGCCTAAAACTTTCGGCACATTATCTTTCCTGGCGTACACTCTTAAACCTGGCTTTGATATGCGCTTGAGACCGGTGATCACCCGTTCCTTATTAGTGCCATATTTAAGATAAACCCGGATAATCCCCTGCTTTCCGTCGTCTACAAATTCGCAATCCTTAACAAAGCCTTCATCTTTCAATATATTAGCGATTGCTTTTTTTACCTTGGAAGCAGGCGCCTCTACTTTATCATGATAAAATGTATTGGCGTTCCGGATTCTGGTCAAGAAATCTGCAATAGGATCGGTCATAACCACGCGAAACTACCTCCTTCCTGATCACCAACTGGCTTTGCGGATTCCTGGAATTTCACCTTTATACGAGAGCTCCCGGAAACAAATCCGGCAAATCTCAAACTTTCTCATGTAGGCGTGCGGACGCCCGCAGATTTTGCATCTATTGTGTCCGCGCACCGTAAACTTCGGCGCCCGCATAGCCCTTAAAACCATTGATTTTTTAGCCACCAACTTGCCTCCTTTTCGTATTTGGTAGCCGGTTGCCCGTAGTTTTCTACTACTGACCACTGACCACTGTAACTCTTATGCCGCCCGGAACGGCATGCCCATTAATCCCAACAGTTCTCTCGCCTCTTCGTCCGTTTTCGCCGTAGTCACAAAAATGATGTCCATGCCGCGGATTTTATCTATCTTGTCATAATCAATTTCCGGAAACATAAGCTGTTCACGAACACCCATGCTGTAGTTGCCGCGCCCGTCAAACGATTTGGGCGAAATGCCCCGGAAGTCACGCACCCTTGGCATCGCTATGTTAAAAAGCTTGTCAACAAACTCATACATGCGTTCGCCGCGCAAAGTAACCTTTGCGCCGATGGTCATACCGGCACGCAGCTTGAAGGCCGCGATAGATTTCTTCGCTTTAGTCGTAACAGGTTTTTGTCCGGTAATAATCATCAAGTCGTTTAACGCGGCGTCGATTGCTTTTGAATTCTGAATCGCCTCGCCCACGCCCATGCTGACAACCACTTTTTCCAGCTTGGGAACCTGCATGATATTTTTATACGCAAACTTTTTGATCATGGCGGGCACTATATCGTTCTTGTACTTGTCTTTTAATCTGGACATCTTAAACTACCTCCCTTCTCGGCAATCGGTTGTCGGTTCTGCAATCAGCTGCTTTTTTGAAATCACCATTGGGGTTTTCCCTTATTCCGACTCCTGACTACCGACTACTGACTACTGATCACTTATATCGCTTCTCCGCATTTTTTACAGACACGTTCTTTTTCCCCGTTTTCAAGCACCTTCTTGCCGACCCTGGTTGGGGTGTTGCACTTATTGCAGAAAAGCATCACGTTTGAGCTGTGTATGGGGGCCTCTTTTTCCAATATACCCCCTTGCGGCAGTTTCTGGGTAGGCTTGGAGTGGCGTTTAACAATATTTACCCCCTCGATGATTAGCTTGTTTTTAGCCGGTATGACTTCCAGAACCTTGCCCTTCTTCCCCGCGCTTTTACCAGTGACCACCAATACTGTGTCTCCTTTGCGGACGTGGATCTTGGGTTTTACCATATATTTTGTGTCACCTCCGAACTCACCGTCAATATTTAAAGATAGCCGGCGCTAGAGCACTTCCGGCGCCAGAGAAACAATCTTCATGAACTCACGGTCTCTCAATTCCCGGGCCACCGGACCAAAAATACGCGTTCCCCGCGGACTCTTGTCATCCTTGATAATAACAGCGGCGTTTTCGTCAAACTTGATGTAGGACCCGTCCGGGCGCCTGACTTCTTTTTTCGTGCGGACCACCACGGCCCTTACCACATCACTTTTCTTAACAACGCCGCCTGGCGTGGCTTCTTTAACGGAACATACAACGATGTCGCCCACACCTGCATAGCGCCGCAACGATCCGCCCAAAACACGGATGCACATCAGCCTGCGCGCCCCGGTGTTGTCAGCAACGTTGAGCAAAGACTGTACTTGAATCAATGCTGCAACCTCCTCACACTTACTACTTACGACTATCAACCGTTAAATCTGTTTGCCTCGCTCCAGGATCTCAACTACACGCCACCGCTTTTCTTTCGACAGCGGCCTGGTTTCCATAACTTTCACCTTGTCGCCGATCCTGCAGGAGTTTTCTGCGTCATGCGCTTTGAATTTACGGGTGCGCCGAATGATGCGCTGGTACCTGGGGTGTTTGACCAGGGTTTCAACAGCCACAACCACGGTCTTTTCCATTTTATCACTTACCACCCTGCCGGTAAGAACCTTGCGCAATCCACGTTGTTCCATCCATAATACTCCTTCCTGAACATATCCCTTGTGAGCCTGGCACCTTAAATCCTGACGCTGTTCTTACGCCCGTTGGATTCCCAACTCACGCTCGCGAATTACCGTCTTGACACGCGCGATCCTGCGGCGGATTTCCTGCAGTTTCATCGGGTTATCCAACTGCCCGGTGGCCATTTGAAATCTCAATTTAAAGAGTTCATCCTTGGAGTCGTCCAGCTTTTTATAAAGCTCGGAATCCGTCAACTCTCTAATATCCTTAGTTTTCAACGACTGCACCTACTTCCCCGCGCTTCACAAATTTAGTTTTAACCGGTAGCTTGTGAGACGCCAATCGCATCGCTTCACGGGCAACTTCTTCGGAAATGCCCGCCAACTCAAACATAATCCGTCCCGGCTTGACAACAGCAATCCAATATTCCGGTGTACCCTTGCCGGAGCCCATCCGGGTCTCAGCCGGTTTGGTGGTAATTGGTTTATCAGGAAAAATTCTGATCCAGACCTTGCCGCCACGCTTGATATAACGCGTCATGGCAATACGGGCCGCTTCTATCTGCCTGTTGGTTATCCAGGCCGACTCCAGAGCCTGAAGGCCAAATTCACCAAAACTGACATCTTTGCCGCCTTTAGCCCTGCCGGCTATTCCGGGGCGGTGCTGTTTGCGGTATTTAACCCTTTTCGGTATAAGCATCCCTATACGCCTCCTTCACCAGGTGCGGCCTTTCCTCCCCTGGCCGGGGTTTTTTCTGCATCTTTGACTGCCGGTAAAACTTCTCCTTTATAGATCCATACTTTAATGCCGATTTTTCCGTAAGTGGTGTTCGCTTCGGCAAAACCGTAATCTATATCGGCGCGCAAGGTATGAAGAGGAACCTTGCCTTCGCTGTACCATTCGCTGCGGGCAATTTCAGCGCCGGCCAAGCGGCCGCCGCACGCGATCTTGATCCCTTTCGCCCCCATTTTCATGGAGCGGTTGACCACTTGCTTCATGGCCCTTCTGAACGCAATCCGTTTCACCAGTTGGGAGGCCACATTTTCAGCCACGAGTTGGGCGTCCACCTCAGGGATCTTGATCTCCACGATATTTACACTGACCTGCTTAGCGGTGATTCGTTCAAGCTGCTTGCGCAGGTTCTCCACTTCCATACCGCCCCGTCCGATGACAATGCCCGGCTTGGCGGTGTGGATAAACACTTTAATCCGGTTGGCCGCCCGCTCTATCTGGATGCGCGAAACGCCTGCCACGAAAAGCTTCTTTTTGATAAACTTGCGTATTTTCAGGTCCTCGTGCAAGAGGCCGGCATAGTTTTTCTTGTCGGCAAACCACTTGCCTTCCCAGTCCCGGATAATACCAATCCGCAGGCCCTTGGGATTTACCTTCTGCCCCACTAAGATCTACCCTCCTTTTTGTCACCCACCACAACTGTTATGTGGCTGGTACGTTTGCGTAAAACATCTGCGCGGCCCATGGCCCGGGCCTGGAACCGCTTTAATGTAGGTCCTTGATCAACATAAGCCGCGGTTACGAACAACTCATCCTTATCGGCCTGCTGATTGTGTTCGGCGTTGGCGGCGGCGGATTTAACCACCTTTGTTACCGCCCCCGAGGCCCGTTTGGGTGTATATTTTAAGATAGCAAGGGCCTCCTGAATTTTCTTGCCCCGGATCAGGTCCACTACTATGCGCACCTTTCGCGGGGAAATCCTTATAAATTTGGCTGTGGCCTTAGCTTCCACAGGCTGTTTACCCCCTTCGTTAAGATGCCGGAAATGAAAACGGCTTCTACTTCAGTGCTGTAGACCTTTCCGTATGGTGACCGTGTCCTCGAAAAAGCCTGGTAACGGCAAATTCCCCCAATTTGTGCCCAATCATATCTTCGGTTATATATACCGGGATATGCTTGCGCCCATCATGCACGGCTATGGTGTGCCCGACCATTTGGGGAAAGATGGTTGAGCGCCTGGACCATGTCTTGATCACTCTTTTTTCGCCTGAATCATTCATGGCCTCTATTCTATTGAGAAGCCGTTCTTCGCAATACGGCCCCTTCTTTAATGACCGGCCCAAAATTGCAGCCTCCTTTCACACTCCATCGGGGACATTCCTTCACTAGCCTGCCTTAACAGTAACTGTTATTCAACACGCTATATGCAGGAATAATCCCTTCGAATTTATACGACCCTAGAAGGTGTGTCCCCTTTCCGCTGACGACATTCCTTCACTAGCCTGCCTTAACAGTAACTATTGCTCCACACGCCATGTGCAGGAATAATCCCTTCCGAATTTGTACACCCCTAGAAGGTGTGTCCCCTTTCCATATTTCCAACAGCCGCTATTTGGTTCTTCTTTTCACGATTAGCTTGTCGCTCGGTTTTCTTTTCCGGGTACGCGCGCCCAAAGCCGGCTTGCCCCACGGTGTAACAGGATTGCGGCCGATAGGCGAGCGTCCTTCGCCACCGCCGTGCGGGTGGTCAACCGGGTTCATCACAATACCCCGGACAGTCGGCCGAATGCCCATCCAGCGTTTCCGGCCGGCTTTACCTATTGTAATGTTTTCATGATCAACATTGCCTATCTGTCCGATAGTCGCGCGGCAGTCCAGCAATAAAAGCCGCATCTCACCGGACGGCATTCTTATATTGGCGTATTTTCCCTCTTTAGCCATCAGCTGTGCGGACCCACCGGCCGAGCGCACCAATTGACCGCCGCCGCCGGGGTGCAATTCGATATTATGAACCAATGTGCCAAGCGGAATATTACGTAACGGCAAACAATTCCCGGCCTTAATATCCGCGTCCGGGCCCGATACAACGGTTTGCCCGATGCTGATGCCGACAGGCGCAAGTATGTATCTCTTTTCACCATCAGCGTAATGCAGCAGAGCAATTCTGGCAGAACGGTTCGGGTCATATTCAACACTGGCCACCTTGGCCGGGATACCATCCTTGTTGCGTTTAAAGTCAATAACCCTGTACATCCGTTTGTGCCCGCCGCCACGGTGTCTTACTGTCAGCCTGCCGTACGCGTTGCGGCCGGCATTTTTCTTTAATGGTTCCAGCAAGGACTTTTCGGGTTCCGAACGGGTTATATCCTTAAATTCCGAAACGGTTACAAACCGGCGGCCCGGTGACGTCGGCTTAAAACTTTTAGTAGCCACAGGGATTCACCCCCTCAATAATTAATGTTATTACGGTAAAACTATATTCCCTCAAAAATCTCGATCCGGTCACCTTCTTTAAGGGTGACTATCGCCTTTTTTGTATCAGGCGTTCTGCCGGGAATCCTGCGGACCCGTTTGATCTTTCCCTTAACGCGCATGGTATTTACTTTTTTCACTTTAACCTTGAACAAATTTTCGACAGCCTGCCGGATCTCCACTTTATTGGCTTTTAGATCAACTATAAAAGTGTATTTATTATCTTTCGATAAAGATGTGCTCTTCTCGGTAATAACCGGCTTCCTTAAAATATCGCGCGGATTTTTCATGGCGCGAGCACCTCCTCAACCCTGGCCACCGCGTCTTTGGTGATAACCAGCTTGCTGTACGCCAGGATGTCGTATACGTTGAGTCCGGTGGCATCAAGCGGCTTGATCCCCGGGATATTACGGGCGGACTTTGCCACTGTCTGATCGGCTTCCGCCGTTACCAGCAAAGCCTCGTTGACTTTGAGGTTATTTAATATATTAACCATATCCCTGGTTTTCGGCTGCTCCATCTGCAACTGATCCAGAACTAAAATATCACCTGAATTTACTTTAGAAGAGAGAGCTGATTTCAAAGCCAGCCTCCTCACCTTTCTCGGCAGGCTATACCGGTAGTCTCTGGGATGAGGTCCAAAAACGATCCCGCCGCCACGCCAGATTGGTGAACGGGTGGTGCCGTGACGGGCTCTGCCGGTGCCTTTTTGACGCCAGGGCTTGCGGCCGCCGCCGCTCACATCCGCCCTGGTTTTAGTGGCGTGGGTGCCCAGGCGACGGCCGGCCAACTGCATCACAACGGCATCATGCAAAACAGATTCGCTAACTTCAACACCGAAGACTTCATCTTTCAGCGTCAGTTCCCCGACCTGTTCGCCGCTAATATTGTACATTGCTACTGTAGGCATGAGTGTCCCCTTTCCGAGCCGAAAGCCTTTTAGTCCGCAGGCGCGCGCACACCGCGACCGCCCCCCGCGTCTTTAAGCTTAAGCTCTTTTCTAGCGCTGCCGCGCCTTGGTCGACGGTATCACCAGCACCAGACCGCCCTTGGGTCCGGGTATGGCTCCTTTAACGGCAAGCAAGTTGCGGTCGCCGTCAACTTTTACCACTTCAAGATTCTGCACCGTTATTCGCTCCGAGCCGTATTGCCCCGGCAATTTCCTGCCTTTATACACACGGGCCGGACCTTTCGCCCCCAGTGAACCTGGGCGCCTGTGGTACTTGGAACCATGGGCCATCGGGCCGCGGTGAAAACCATGACGTTTGATCCCGCCTGAGAAGCCGTGCCCTTTACTAGTACCAACCACATCTACCTTTTCTCCCTGGGCAAAAATATCGGCCTTAATTTCCTGGCCTACCTCGTATGAATCCGCATCTTCAACCCTCAGCTCACGCAGATAGCGCAGCGGCCGTACGCCGGCTTTAGTAAAATGGCCCTTCAGAGGTTTAGTGAAAAGACGTTCCCTCTTCTCTCCGAAACCAATTTGAACCGCGCTGTAACCGTCAGTCCCAGGGGTTTTCTTTTGCACAACAAAGCACGGACCGGCTTCGATCACAGTAACAGGAATAGCCAGGCCAACGTCCGTAAAAATCTGTGTCATCCCAACTTTTTTCCCCAGAATACCTTTTGGCATTATAAAATGCACCTCCGTTTTTCAAAGGCCGGAAACTAAAACCATTTGCCTTCGCCCCCGGCCTCTGAATTCTGTGGCAAGTGGTTGAGCTGGTTCTCAACATTGCCTCTATCTAAACCGGATATAACTTTACCTTCTTCAACTACAATTTTATTTCGATGTCCACACCGGCCGGCAGGTCCAGACGCATCAGGGCGTCCACCGTTTTCGGGGTGGGCTCGATAATGTCAATCAAACGCTTATGGGTCCGCATCTCGAACTGCTCGCGAGAGTCCTTGTTAACATGAGGACTGCGCAGAATGGTGTAAATATTTTTTTCCGTCGGCAGCGGAACCGGACCGGCGACAGAAGCGCCCGTCCTCTTCGCGGTATCCACAATCTTCAGGGCTGACTGGTCCAATATGTGATAGTCGAAGGCTTTTAGCCTGATCCTGATTTTTTGGCTCTTCATAAATATCCTGCTCTCCTTTTCGCCCGATGACCGGACATTCTCAGTGAAAATTCCCCATCTCGGTAGCTTGTAGCCGGTTGCCGGCAGTCGGATTGCTTATTGAAAATCGGCTTTACCGATCTTCTCTTTATTCTGACTCCTGACTTCTGACTACTGACTACTGAGTTGGCAACCTCTCACCTCATCGCGTTTGCCAATAGCCACGGGTTGGCGTTTCAGTATGTGAAAATGTATAACCTATATTACTCGAGCGGGTCAAATAACAACCTACTCCCTAATTCCGGTAACAACGCCCGCGCCCACAGTGCGGCCGCCTTCACGGATGGCAAAGCGCAGCCCTTCTTCAATAGCAATCGGGGTAATCAGGTCGATGTCAACTTTAATGTTGTCTCCCGGCATCACCATTTCCACGCCATCCGGCAGGGTGATCACGCCGGTCACGTCGGTGGTCCGGAAATAAAACTGGGGACGGTAGCCGTTAAAGAACGGCGTGTGCCTGCCGCCCTCTTCCTTGGTCAGTACTAACACTTCGGCAGAAAAGTTTTTGTGGGGCCTGATCGAGCCGGGTTTTGCCAGAACCTGCCCGCGTTCGATTTCTTTCCGGTCGACGCCCCGCAGCAGGCAGCCGATGTTGTCGCCGGCCTGGCCGCTGTCAAGGATTTTCCTAAACATTTCCACACCGGTCACCACGGTCTTCCGGGGCTTGTCGGCGAGTCCCACGATCTCAATTTCATCCTGCACTTTGACCATACCGCGCTCGACCCGGCCGGTGGCCACGGTGCCGCGTCCGGTAATGGAAAAAACGTCTTCGACAGGCATCAGGAAAGGCTTGTCGGTATCCCGCACAGGTGTGGGAACATGCTCGTCAACGGCATCCATCAGCTCCCAGATAGACTTGCACCATTCACAGTCTTTCTTGCCGCAGGCACATTCCATCGCTTTTAGCGCCGAACCGGTAATAATGGGAATTTCATCACCGGGGAATTCATAATTAGTCAGCAATTCGCGCACTTCCATGTCAACCAGCTCCAGGAGTTCCGGGTCGTCAACCATGTCGGCCTTGTTCAGGTATACGACGATGTAGGGAACATTAACCTGACGGGCCAGCAAGATATGCTCGCGGGTCTGGGGCATCGGGCCGTCCGCCGCGGACACGACCAGGATCGCCCCGTCCATCTGGGCGGCGCCGGTAATCATATTTTTGATGTAGTCGGCGTGGCCCGGGCAGTCAACGTGGGCATAGTGCCTTTTATCGGTTTCATATTCGACGTGGGCGGTATTAATGGTAATGCCGCGCTCACGCTCTTCAGGAGCGTTGTCAATCTCTTCGAACTTCTTAACCGTGGCCTGACCGACTGTGTTCAGAACCATGGTGATTGCCGCAGTCAGGGTGGTCTTGCCGTGGTCGACGTGGCCGATGGTGCCGATGTTAACGTGGGGTTTAGTCCGCTCATACTTTTGTTTTGCCATTAGTTTTATCCTCCTTTAAATTTTTATTTGCTGCAAACAGTTAATCCTACTTGCTGACGCTCTATAATTCCGGCTACCCATATTTTACCCTTGCCGTCTGGCAATAATTCCTTCCGCGATATTTTGCGGAACTTCAGCATAATGGCTAAACTGCATGCTGTAGGTGCCGCGCCCCTGTGTGCGCGAACGCAGGTCGGTCGCGTAGCCGAACATCTCCGCCAACGGCACGAGCGCATGGATTATCTGCATCCCGTTGCGCGGCTCCATATCCTCGATCCGGCCCCGCCGGGAGTTCACATCGCCGATCACGTCACCCATGTACTCGTCGTTCACCACGACTTCCACCTTCATTACCGGTTCCAGCAGAACCGCGCCGGCTTTGCCGGCGGCATTCTTAAACCCAATGGAACCGGCAATTTTAAAAGCCATTTCGGATGAGTCCACATCGTGGTACGAACCGTCCAGCAGGGTGACCCCGATGTCCACCATCGGGAAACCGGCTAAAATGCCGTTTTCCTGGGCTTCCTTAACGCCCGCGTCAACAGCCGGAATATACTCTTTGGGGATAACCCCGCCAATGACTTTGCTCGTGAACTCATATCCTGAGCCCGGCCCCCGCGGCTCGATCTCCAAAACAACATGACCGTACTGACCGCGCCCGCCTGACTGGCGGACAAACTTACCTTCAGCCTTAACCTTCTTCCTGATGGTTTCTTTGTAAGCAACCTGCGGCCGGCCTACGTTCGCTTCCACATTAAACTCACGCAGCATCCGGTCAATAATGATCTCTAAGTGCAATTCTCCCATGCCCGATATCAGCGTTTGGCCTGTTTCAGCGTCGGTATTAATCCGGAAAGTGGGATCTTCCTCCGCCAGCTTCTGCAGGGCAATCCCCATTTTCTCCTGATCCATTTTGGTTTTCGGCTCAATGGCCACCTGGATAACCGGCTCCGGAAAATCCATGGATTCCAGGTAAACCGGCGCTTTCTCATCACACAGAGTGTCTCCGGTGCTGGTCGCCTTCAAGCCCACTGCGGCGACAATATCCCCGGCAAACACTTCCGTGATATCCTCCCGGTGGTTGGCATGCATTCTCAGAATACGCCCGATTCTCTCCCGCCTGTGCTTGGTTGAATTGAAAATATATGAACCGGACTGCAGGCTCCCCGAATAAACCCGGAAAAAGGTTAACTTGCCAACATAAGGGTCGGCCATTATTTTAAATGCCAAAGCGGCAAAAGGTTCATCATCCCTGGCCGCCCGGATTTCTTCAGCGCCGCTCTCCGGGTCAACCCCGCGCATGGGCGGCACTTCCGTGGGCGCCGGTAAATAGTCCACAATCGCGTCCAGCAGAGGCTGCACACCTTTGTTTTTAAAAGCGGAACCACATAGCACCGGGATTATCTGCACAGCCAGAGTAGCTTTGCGAATGCCTTCATGAAGATCTTTTTCCGTAAGTTCCTCGTTTTCAACATACTTCATCATTAAATTTTCGTCAGATTCGGCAACCGCTTCAATCAACTTGTTTCTAAATATACTCGCTTCTTCAGCCAGTTCCGGCGGGATGTCGGTTTCCTCGCTGTCGACACCCAATTCATCAATATAGATAATTGCCTTGTTTCTGACTAAATCAATGACACCATGGAACTTATCCTCCATTCCGATGGGTATTTGCAAAGCCACCGGGTTGGCGCCTAAACGCTCTTTAATCATTTTCACTCCACGGTGGAAGTCGGCCCCTACGCGGTCCATTTTATTGATGAAGGCTATCCGTGGAACACCGTATTTATCGGCCTGACGCCATACTGTTTCAGACTGCGGTTCGACGCCCCCCACTGAACAAAAAACCGCCACCGCGCCGTCAAGCACGCGCAGAGAACGTTCTACCTCCACAGTGAAGTCCACGTGCCCTGGCGTGTCGATAATATTAATCTGTGAATCACGCCACCGGCAACTGGTTGCCGCGGAAGTAATGGTGATGCCCCTTTCCTGCTCCTGGACCATCCAATCCATCGTCGCCGCGCCATCGTGCACTTCCCCTATTTTATGCACTTTGCCTGTGTAAAACAGTATCCGCTCGGTAGTGGTGGTCTTGCCGGCGTCAATATGTGCCATTATTCCTATGTTTCGAATTTTATCCAACGAAAACTGACGCGCCAT
>NZ_MVQM01000044.1:0-4306 GCF_002067195.1 Pelotomaculum sp. PtaB.Bin117
GTCTGCGATGATCAAAATGTTGGAACTTGATATTACTGATGTTGCCGATGTGTTAGGCGCTTAGTTTGGCCTTCCTTAAAACGCTTGACGGATCTCGGTGCTATAACATGCGACTAAAGTAATTGTTGCAGTCGTATAGGGATCCGTCAAACCTTCTTTTAAAAAGTGCAAATGACAATTTTAAGAAGCGGGTGCAAAAAATTATATTGCGGTTAATGCAAAACGAAAAAGAGGAGGTTTGCTATGTACCTACCGGATTTTGAGTATTATGCACCTACAAGCTTGTGGGAAGCGTGCGGGCTTCTAGCGCAATTCGGCCCCAGGGTAAAAGTAATCGCGGGTGGGACTGACGTCTTACCCAAAATGAAACAAGATATCCTGGCGCCGGAGGTACTGGTATCACTTAAAAACCTCAGCCAGTTGACTGATATTTTTTATAAAAAAGGAAAAGGAATGGTTATCGGAGCCCGGGCTACTCACAATAACCTGGTTAATTCACCAGCCCTACAGGAAAAGTATCTTTCAATTTGTGAGGCCGCCCACCACATGGCCAATAACCAGATCAGAAATACGGGAACGGTGGGGGGCAATATTGTGAACGCCGTACCCTCCGCAGACCTGCCTCCCATCCTGATTGCCCTTGGCGCTGTGGTAAAGCTGTTCGGAACCGATGGGGAAAGGACTGTTTTACTGGAAGAGTTTTTTACCGGACCGGGTAAGACTGTGCTCAAACAAAACGAAATCCTAACCGAAATTGTTATCCCCGATCAATCCTTTACCGGCAGTACCTATATAAAATTCGGGCTGCGCCGCTCAGGCGCCCTGGCAGTAGTTGGGGTGGCCGTCGCAGTTTCTATGCAAGGGGATATTTGTAAAGAGGCCCGGATTGTCCTGGGTGCTGTGGCCCCTGTACCCATGCGGGCTAAGAAAGCAGAAGAATTGTTAAAGGGCAAAGCAGTTACCCAAGAACTGCTGGAAGAGATCGGTGTGTGTGCTGCCGGTGAAAGTAAGCCCATCTCTGATATTCGCGGCTCGGCCGAATACCGGAAGGATATGGTGCGGGTTTTTACTAAGCGTGCCCTATCGAAAGCAATTAAAGAAGGACACTGCTAAGAGAAGGGGGGAACAAAATTTATGAAGGCGATTACAGACAAAAATGGCGTAAAGCGTTATCTGATCACTCTGAACGTCAATGAGGACGGCTACACTAGAGTTGTTAAAGCTAATACCACCTTGGCTAATGTCCTGCGTGATGAACTGGACTTGACCGGGACTAAAAAAGGCTGTGAGTTAGGCGACTGCGGGTCATGCACTGTCCTGCTGGACGGTAAGCCGGTAGACTCCTGCCTGGTACTGGCGGTAGAGGCGGACGGTTGTGATATTGTCACCATCGAGGGACTGGCGCAGAATGAAAAATTGGATAAGCTGCAGGAATCCTTTGTGAAAAACGCGGCGGTGCAGTGCGGCTACTGCACGCCGGGCATGATTATGTCCGCCAAGGCTTTGCTTACTCGCAAACCCCGCCCCAGCGAAGAAGAAGTGCGCGAAGCAATTGCCGGCAACCTGTGCCGCTGCACAGGCTATGTCAATATTGTCAAGGCCGTGTTGGCCGCGGCTAACGAGCAGTAAAGGAGGTGAAAAAATATGGAGGAAAAAACAAGGACATCCTACACAGAATACAAACCAGAGGAGATAAGCGAGTTTAAGATAAAGGATGAGAAATACTCGGTTATAGGTAAAAGTGTACCCAAGATGGACGGGCGTGTTAAGGTTACCGGCCAGGCGAAATACACCGGAGACCTGAAGTTTCCAAATATGCTGGTGGGGAAAATCCTTCACAGCCCGTATGCTCACGCCAAAATTTTGAGCATAGACACATCAGCGGCGGAAAAACTCCCGGGGGTTAAGGCTGTCATTACCCATAAGGACGTGCCCAGCCTGAAGTACGGGATCAGCCCGGCGCGCTGGGATGAGAACATTTTCTGCATTGACAAGGTCCGCTATGTGGGTGATAAAGTGGCTGCCGTGGCCGCTATTGATGAGGATACAGTTTATAAGGCATTAAAGTTAATTAAAGTGGAATATGAGGAATTGCCGGCTGTATTTGACCCGATTGAGGCTATGAAAGAGGGCGCGCCGCAGGTACACGACGAGTACCCCGGCAATATAAACACGGAAATTCACCAGAATTTCGGCGATGTGGAGCAAGCGTTTAAGGACGCTTATTACGTGCGCACCGACCGCTTTGTGGGGAACCGCACCTACCATGCTCCGATTGAGCCCCACTCGGCCATATCGATCTGGGAAGACGGTAAGCTGACTGTTTATTGCAGCACGCAGTCGCCACACTATTTTCAATATTATATCGCCCGGGAGTTCGGCATGAAAATGGGCGATGTGCGGGTGCTCAAGACCTTTGTGGGAGGCGGCTTCGGGGGTAAGCTGGAGCCGACCGCTCTGGAGTTCGCCGGGGCTGTTTTAGCCAGGATGACTGGCCGCCCGGTCAAGATGTTTTACGACCGCGCCGAGATGTTCACTCATAACCGGGGACGCCATAAGGTGGTTATGGAGATCACTACAGGCGTGGATAAAAACGGTAAGATCCTCGGTGTGCACGCCAACTTCGTTCAGGACGGCGGTGCTTATACCAGCCTCGGTATTGCCACTGCTTACTATGCCGGGGCCATGCTGACCCTGACCTATGACTTTGTCAACTATAAATTTGATATGACCAGGGTTTATACCAATCTGCCGGCCTGCGGCGCCCAGCGGGGACACGGGGCGCCCCAGCCCAGGTATGCTTTTGAGTGTCACCTGGATCACGTCGCTGAGCATCTGGGGATTGATCCCATTGAACTGCGTTTGCGGAATGCCCGCCGGCCGAATACAATTACCCCCAATGAATTCGGTGTCCAATCCTGCGAAATGAAGGCCTGCCTGGAAAAAGCGCGGGAGATTTCAGGCTGGCAAGATAAGAAAGGCAAACTGCCCAAGGGCAGGGGGATTGGGATTGCCACAGGCAGTTTTGTTACCGGCGCCGGCTACCCAATTTACAGGACAGATCTACCCCACGCTTCAGCCATGATTAAGGTGCATGAGGACGGCACCGCCGCCACCCTTTATACCGGGGCTACTGATATCGGGCAGGGTTCCGACACCATCCTTTGCCAGATGGCCGCGGAGGCGATGGGGTTCACTTATGACAATATGAAGATAGTAACCGCTGATACTGAAACTACTCCTCATGATTTTGGCGCCTACGCCAGCCGCCAGACCCTCATGTCCGGCTCTGCTGTAAAACAGGCCGGTGAAGAGGTCAAGGCGCAGGTTTTGGAAATGGCTTCGGTCTTGATGGAAGTGGACGTTGATAACCTGGACTGCCGGGATGCAGTAGTATATTGCAAGTCAAACCCTGAAATCAGGAAGACTTTTGGAGAAGTCGCGAGAACGTTCTTTGTTAAAAGAGGCCCGCTGGTCGGGCGTGGAGTTTATGCCCCGCCCAAGCTCGGCGGCAAATTCAAGGGAGCTCCGGTAGGAACTTCGCCGGCCTACAGCTTCGCAGCGCAAATCAGCGAGGTTGAGATCGATGAGGAGACCGGGGAAATCAATGTTAAAGAAGTTTGGGATGTCCACGACTGTGGCATGGTGATTAACCCGGCGCTGCTTCACGCTCAGGTACACGGCGCTCTCTATATGGGTATGGGCGAGACAGTGTGGGAAGAGGTTGTGTTTGACAATAAAGGAAAGCTCCTCAACGGCAACCTGGGAGAGTACCGGATGCCGACGTCGTTAGATATGCCTAAGATTGTATCGGAACTTGTGGAAAGCAGTGAGCCGGCGGGGCCATGGGGCGTTAAGGAAGTTGGCGAAGGCGCTACCATCCCCACTATGGGTTGCTTTTCCAACGCTATTTACGACGCCATGGGTGTGCGTGTGAGTAGCTTGCCACTAAGTTATGAAAAGGTATGGCGCGCTTTAAAGGAAAAGCGGGAAAAGGAGGGCATACAAAAATAGAGAGCCTATAAGTGGCGGCATGCCGCCACTTATACAAGAAGAGCCACATATCCAATGAAAAGGCCGAGTATTAGCCAAGTTATTCTATTCTAGTCGCTTAAAAAACGGCATGGAAGTTGTTTCCAAAAGAGCATAGCCTCCCTAATCGTCATTTATACTGATTTATAAATTTCCATTAATTATCCCCTGGGAGGAATTACCTTGTTTTGAGAAAGGAGGGGAGAGAACAGATTGACCCGGGAAATTATTTTAGAAACCAGTGTTGCTGATAATCCAAAATTCAATTAAGGGG
>NZ_MVQM01000045.1:0-3438 GCF_002067195.1 Pelotomaculum sp. PtaB.Bin117
AAAAATAAAAAAAAGTCAGGAGGGGAAAAAATGGAGCAGCTAACCCAGATGGAATTGCTACAGCTTGAGGAATTATTGAGAGCGGAAGAACTGGCGGTGAAAAAGAGTGACTTTTTCGCGGACAACTGCCAAGACGCGGATTTAAAGAAAATTTTTCAAGAAAGCAGCAGAGTTCACCAGGGACACCTGGATGGGCTTCTTGGGCAGCTACGCAGCTTAAACGGTAAAACAGCGACAGGGGGCTCACTAATATAATGCCGCGCACAAGAAAAGGAGATGATTTGCTGGTGACTCTTGACGACAGGGACATGATCACAGACGCTTTGTTCATGCAGAAGCAGCTTATTGACACTTACATGACGGCTGAGCGTGAGTCCGCAAACAGTCACTTAAGAGAAGCGCTGCATGATTTTCACCAGGAGGAAGAAAACCTGCATGCGAAAATATTTCACAGCATGCACCAGCGGGGCTGGTATAAGACCCCGGTAGCCGGTCAGCAGGCTATTGAAAACGCTATTATTAACTGGGAGCAAAAACTGGTGAAACAACCGGAGCTGAGAGCGTAGCAGACCTCTTAATGATACCCCGTCAGACGATAATATGTCCGACGCGCTAAAAACGTCTGCCGGAAAAACGAAGCCATTACGCAAAATACCCAAAGGGCAGGTGATCTTTTTTGTTTGCATGGCTGACACGTAAAATTACCAACGCCGTCTCCGACAGCATGATGAGCCGGATGCTTCAGGACCCGTATACGGAAAATATTTATTCCATGTTTCCGATCGCAAATAAAATAGGTTTCAGAAACATTGTTGAGGCGAGCATGAGAGCAGAGTCCGGGAAGCCCATTGAGCGCCCTTTGGGAAGCCCGGTGGTTCTCTCTCCCTGGGAAAAACTTCTGTTTAATCCCGTCCACCTTTTCAAAATGCCGACTCAAGACGGTGTGGGAATTCATACGAGTGTGACTATCGGTCCCAGAGCTAAAAAACCGCTGCGTCTGGAAATTCCAATTCTCGTCAGCGGCATGTCCTACGGCGGCGCGCTCAGCTTAAAAGCAAAAGTGGCATTGGCCCGGGGGTCGTCAATGGCGGGAACAGCCACAAATTCCGGTGAGGCCCCCTTGGTCGAGGAAGAAAGAAAAGAAGCCCGTTATTTCATTGGCCAGTACAATCGCGGCGGCTGGATGAATACACCGGAACAGCTGTCCCAGCTTGACGCTATTGAGATTCAACTTGGGCAGGGGGCGCAGGCCGCCGCGCCGATGAGCACAGAATCCACTCAAATCGGCAAAGACCTCCGCAAGGCCAAAAATCTAGAGCCCGGAGAAGACGCGATAATCCATTCACGCCTAAAAGATGTAAACAACGTGCAGGACTTTATCAAACTGGTGGACAACCTGCGCCATGATTACGGTGTGCCCGTGGGTCTTAAATTCGCGGCAACCCATCACCTGGAAAAAGAGCTGGACATTGCGGTGGAAGCCGGAGTGGATTATATCGTTATAGACGGTTCAGAGGCAGGGACCCACGGCGGACCGACAATCCTGCAGGATGACGTGGGCTTGCCCACTTTACACGCCTTGTCCAGAACGGTAAAACATCTCGATAAATTAGGCGCGAAAGATTATACCAGCGTGATCGCCGCCGGCGGGCTGGTCAATCCCGGGCACTTCTTAAAAGCCATGGCGCTTGGCGCAAACGCCGTATACATCGGTTCGATAGCGCTGATTGCCATGCTGCAGACTCAGATGAACAAAGCCCTGCCCTTTGAACCTGCCCCGCAAGTGCCTTTGTACCTGGGAAAGTTCAAAGAAGATTTACGCGTCGATAAAGCCGCGGAACATCTGGCAAAATTTTTGAAGTCCTGCGTGGAAGAAATGAAGCTGGCGGCTTACGCTCTGGGCAAAACCGATCTGGCTCAATTCTCCCGGGAGGACATGGTCTGCGTGGACAAGGATTTAGCCTGGTTTTTAGATCTGGATTATGCCGGCTTTTCTCACGAAGAACAACAACTTGCCCGGGAAATTCACCAAACTATACCTGACTGGCCGGCAGACAGAGCAGAGGAGCAGGAGTCTCCCGTTATTAAAAACATTCACTAGAATTTTATAGCAAGCAGAACTTCTGCTCTTATTTTATTACTTTATCTTTCAGCCATGGCCGTATAGTTGCGTTTTTGGGAAACGCTCTTGTATGCCGGCCTGATGATCTTGCCGTCGTTGACGATTTCTTCGATACGGTGCGCGCTCCAACCGGCTATTCTGGAAATAGCGAAGATCGGTGTGAACATCTCCGGGGGGATGTCCAGCATTCGGTAAACAAATCCCGAATAAAAATCAACATTCGCGCTTACACCTTTATACATTTTACGGTACTTTGCGATAACTTCAGGCGCCAGCTGCTCAACCTTTAAGTAGAGGTTATATTCATCTTCCAGGCCCTTCTCCATCGCAAGCCGGGCGATATGTTCCTTAAAAATGACGGTCCGTGGATCAGATATTGAGTAAACGGCATGTCCGATACCGTAAATCAGCCCTGAACGGTCAAAAGCTTCTTTATTGATTAATTTGGCAAGATAGCTTTCAATCTCTTCGTCATCATGCAAATCCCTCACTGTTTGCTTCATATCCTCAAACATCTGAATAACCTTGATGTTGGCTCCCCCATGTCTCGGCCCTTTCAGCGACCCGAGCGCCGCGGCTATTACAGAGTACGTGTCTGACCCGGACGATGTCACTACATGCGTCACAAAGGATGAATTGTTGCCCCCGCCGTGCTCGGCATGAAGAACTAAAGCAAGATCAAGCAGCGCCGCTTCAAGCTTTGTGAAACTGCTGTCCGGTCTTAACATGTGCAGGATATTTTCCGCGGTGCTGAAATCCGGCCGCGGACTGTGTATATACAGGCTGTTGTTTCCGTGGTAATGAGAGTATGCCTGATAGCCATAAACCGCGAGTGACGGGAAACAAGCGATTAGCCTGACGCATTGTCTTAAGACATTTTTAATGGAAGTGTCATCCGCGTTGTCGTCAAAACTATATAGAGCCAGCACGCCCCTTGCCAGCACATTCATCATGTCCCTGCTCGGCGCTTTCAAAATCATATCGCGGACAAAATCCTCGGGCAGCTTTCTATACTCGGAGAGAAGCCGCTCAAAATCCATCAATGTTTCCTTATTGGGGAGATCTCCAAAGAGCAGCAAAAAACAAGTTTCTTCAAAACCATAGCGGCCGTCTTCAAGGAAACCTTTTACGATATTATTAATATCTATACCCCTGTATATTAATCTGCCCGCGACAGGAATAGTTTCATTTTCATCAATTATATAGGCGTGAACCTCGCCGATCTCTGTCAGACCCACAAGCACGCCCTTCCCGTTTAAATCACGCAGCCCTCTTTTTACGTTATATTTACTGAATAACTCAGGTTCAATAAAGTT
>NZ_MVQM01000046.1:0-7513 GCF_002067195.1 Pelotomaculum sp. PtaB.Bin117
ACTGTATTGCTGATGGTTATTGGTACAGTCGGTCATGCCGCTTATCTTTTGCCAATGCAAATGACAAGCAATATGGTGATGTATAGCAGCGGTTATTTTGAAGTCAAGGATATGCTTAAGTCAGGCTGGGCTTTTGTCTTGATATATTTGCTCTTTTGGATAATAACGGCTTATACGTATTGGAAATGGCTTGGCCTTTGGTAGTTTGTTTGTAAAAAGAGATAGATGCATTTAAATAATAGTGTAATAATTAAGGTTTCGTCTCAATCCTTAAAAGATGTTAATTAGCAAATAATAAACAGCTTTAAAGAGAGGCGAAACCTTCTTATTTATCTTGGATAATTGCCGAACAGGTTCGGGAGGCGGCAGTTGCGGCGAAGCAGATTGCGGATGGCAAATATAATTAATAATAATAAAATTAACAATAACTCAGGTGTTTAATGAAAAAAAGAATGACCGGGCAACCAAAGTGGTCCAGGGTATCGGTGGCGGAGCTATTATGCCGGTCAGCATGGCTATCGTATACAGGATCGTCCCCAGGGAGAAAATCGGCCTGGCTCTCGGGGTCTGGGGTATGGCGGCGGTATGTGGCCCGGCTGTCGGGCCGACTCTGGGGGGCTATATTGTAGACCACCTAAACTGGCGGTTTATTTTTACAATGGATATTCCCATTGGTGTCACCGGCCTTATATTAATGCCCGCCGCTATTGTGACAACGCTAATGATGCCGGTAAGCGGCTTTCTTTTTGACCGTTTTGGCCCGAAAGTCCTGGCTGTTGCCGGCTTGACCTTGACAGCCTGGGGGACTTTGGAATTCCATAATCTGAGTTTGAATAAGCAATCATAGCATTGCCGATATCTATGACTCGCGTGCATATGCGTTGGGCAAGAGCTTCATTAATTTATCATCTCTAAGAACGCGGCAATTCTGGTAGTTAGTTGTCCAATTGTCTCCTGTGAATAATCAGTTTCTAAATTTAGATAGGGAATATTTTTTTGGTTAACCACATCTTTGACTCGTTTTGTTTCCACATTATAAGTGTGACAGGTCTGCAGTATGACATCCACAACCCCATCCACCTTATATTCGTCAATATAATGAGAGAGCATGTCCATGCGGTGATCATTGGGACTCATGCACGCGCAGCCTGACTTTATATACCTGGTCGTTAACGCGTCAAACGGGTCGCCTGTTTCCTGAACGCCATCTTCTTTGTCCTTGATGGCTGAGCAGTTCTCAAAGCAGACTACCACACCGCCATTATCCTCTATGATTTTAATGATATTTTCAGTGGCATCCCCCAAGGGCGAGCCGGTGACCATTATTCTCTTCGCGGTAGCCGGCACCGCACTGCCGTTTTTTTCATAGTCCTCCTTGATGGCATTTGTCAGTTTCTCAACCTTTTCGATTTCTGTTTCCTTATCAGCAATAAACAATGTGGCCTGAATAACTTTTCTCATCTCGAAACCATAAATCGGCGGCGGCACCATTTTCCCCATTTCATAGAAATTCCTCAAGGCTTTTCTTTCTCTATTTCTTAATTTGATTCTATCCCGGATAGCATCATCTGTGATTTCAACATCTAATTCTTTCTCCAGGGCTTCCTTTAACTTCACCATTTCGGATCTGTAGTACCGGTAAGAGCCTTCCGCTTTCGGATTTTGGTGCAAATGCATAATATGCATGGGTTTCAAGTCGCTTAAAAACTCATACATCTTTTTCTTGCCGTCACAGGTGGTCTCACCTATGAGCATATCCGAAAAATAAAAATAAGGGCATTTACCGGTAATAGCGAAGCCGTAGCTTGATTTGATTAATGGACAAAGATTAGCCGGCAGATGCTGCTCCGCGTCAGGAATCGTAGTGTCGGACATGCCGCAAAGCCATACGGCGACGGCTCCTGAAGCGGTAATGATCTCCCAGGGCGCGAATCCGCAGTACACACCTACCACCTTTTTTCCCTGGTCTTTTAATTCCTTTGTCGATATAAATCCATTTTGTCTGGCTTCGGCAAATTCGTTTAACATGGGGGTAAAATCCATTGTTTTTTTCTCCTTATTTATATAGACAGCATTTCAATAAAGGCGCTGACCCTGGTGTTGAGCTGACCTGATTCGGAATGAGCAAGGTTGGTTTCAAGACTCATATATCCGGTGTGCTTCTTATCTTTGACTAACCGTCTCAGAGGTACGGTTTCCACGCTGTAGGTAAGGCAGGCCCGCAGCACGAAATCGATTACTCCATCTACCTGATAGTCGTCAATAAGTCTTGCTGCCAGCTCCATCCTGTTATGATTCGGCGACATAACCGGGCATGGTATTTGCAGATATTTTTCCGCTATAGCGGAGAAGGGCTCCATATCCTCGTTGACCAAGCCGTCGCTTCCTTTCAGCCAGTCACAAGTTTCAACGCAGACAATATTGCCGCCGGCTTTCTCGATAATGTTGATAATCCCGGCCATCTTTTCTCCCAGCAGACAGCCGGTCAGCAGTATTCGTGGAGAATTATCATATTCTTTCACATCTGCATCTGGGGGTCCGCTTTTTATATGCCGGATCATGGCATAGAGGTCTTCTAAAGCTTTTTCACGATCAAGTCTGTAGTCAAAATTACCAAGTATGCTGTATGCTTCAGAACTCATTAATACTCCGGGATGGGCACGCCAGTTCTCATAGAACTCTTTAACGGCAAGTCTCTGCGAATTTTTTTGTTTGATGGCGTCCTTGAGCTTAGCAACGGTGATGTCAACCTCAAATTCCTGTTCAAGGCTGCTCTTTAATCTCCTCATTTCATTTATCCACAGCAATGACTCTTCATGGCCGGTGTTTTTTTGAGGCAGCTGCATAATATGGGTTGGTTTAAGTTCTCTTAAGTATTCATACATTTTTTTCTTGCCGTCACAGGTTGTCTCCCCAACAACTAAATCCGCGGCTTCAAAGTATGGGGATTTGCCGCTTACCGCCTCGCCAAAGCTGGATTTAACTATGGCGCATAGATTGCGAGGCAGATGGACCTCCCCTTCCTGGACATATTGCTCTGAACTGTTGCATAGCCTGAGCGGCACGGCCCCGGCAGCCAAGATTATCTCGGTCGGTGTATAAGTGCAGTAATAGCCTGCTATTTTGGCTCCTTCTTTTTTCAGCCTGTTTAATTCCTGAACAGCATCAGACCTGGCGTTTTTAAACCGGTCAATGATTTGTTTCTTTTGCTCCATTAGTTTGTTTCCTTCCCTACTTTATAAGCAGCCCGGTAATATTGTGTTCCAGCTGTTTGTGTCAATTCATATGAGGAAGATGTGCGAAATCCCCAAGCATAAAATGAACTTGGTCGTCAACCAATGGGGGAAGATGACAATTTAATTATATAAAAGTTCTTTTTTATATTCTAATAGAATTTATATATGAGAATCTTGATTAGAATAGAAAATATCTATGTTCGAGAATGAGACCGTGAGGAGAATGCAACAGCTAAATAAATACCAGGTCATTTTCCGGACAATCCCTGTCCAGCCTGTCCATCAGCGCATTTAAAATCATATCCAGAACGCGTATGGCTCCCCTGTAGCCAACGACAGGCAAATAAGAATGGACATGTCTGTCCATGACGGGAAATCCTATTCTAACGAACGGCAGATCCTCGGCTCTGGCCAATAGTTTGCCGTGGGTATCGCCCATCAGCAAATCCACCGGTTCATTTTTGAGCCATTGCTGCAGGTCGAAAAGGTCGGCCGGATTTTTAGCCCTGCCGTCTATCTTGTATTTCCTGAAAATCTCCCGCATTCTATCCTCAAAATATGCTCCCGGGGTTCCGCTGACAGCGTATTGAGGGATCATGCCGATACCGGCAGTAAACTCGGCAAGGGCTATGATCAGATCGGGGTCGCCGAACAAAGCGATTTTTTTGTGATAAAAATACGGATGGGCGTCCAGGATGATATCAATGACCTGTTCTCTTTCTTCTTCCAAATCATAAGAAACATCCTGGCGGCTTATTTGTTTCAGCGCCATAATAAAGCGATCTGTAGCTTCTATCCCAATGGGTAAATCCATTAATGCCAGGGGCACTCCGCATTGCTCCCTGAGTTGGACGGCTGCCGCTTCCGATGCATATTTGCCCAGAGCAAAAGTCTTCTTGCAATTGCCCAAGTCAATAATGTCCGCTACTCTGGTGCCGCCCGCGGGATATTCATTAATCTTTTCCAGCCCGCGTTGTCCAAATACACCGCAGGTATCAGGCAGCATAATGTAATGCACTCCCATAAGAGCGCTAATCCGCTTGATTTCCTTCATGTCGCCGGGGTTGACAAATCCCGGCAGAATACAGACCTTATCGTTCGGGGAGCCGGAATCTACGGCTAAATATTGGATAGCTGAAGCTGCCAGGTTGGCGAATCCGGTGATATGCGAACCGGTGTAGCTGGGCGTATTGGCATGAATGAGGTATTTCCCTTCCGGCAGGGGGAAATCGCACAGGCAGGCTTTAATATCATCACCTATTGTTTCACTGAGGCAGGTAGTATGCACCGCGATAATCTCCGGATTATACAAATCAAAAATATTTTTTACGGCGGTTTTCAGGTTGGCGTCACCGCCGAATATGGCGGCGGATTCTTTTAAAACGCTGGTTGTTACCTTAAAAGAGCGGCGAAAATGTCTTTGCAATAAGGTTTTCTGATAGCGGCTGCAGCCTGATGAGCCATGGCTGTGAGGCATGCAGCCATGAATACCCAGGGAAGCGTATATTGCTCCCAGGGGCTGGCAGCCGGCCAGCGGATTAATACGCAGGGCCTGCCTCGTAATTGGTTCCCGCGGTGTTAAATCGAGCATGCTCATATCCTCCTCCAGGGTGCGACATCGTTCTGCCAAACCGCCATATTCATCGTCATTAACAAGTCCCGCGCCAAATGGACGGCTCCTTGGAATCCGCCATAATCAAACCGGTATTCGTCGGCGTTGAAGAAGCAGGAAGGAGAAGCGGCGCCGACTCCCGCAAATTTTTCTTTGATCCCGGGGAAGTAAATATCAGGCTGAAGGGCTATAAGCAATTGTTCGGTTTCACTCTGACTGAGATTGGATATCAGGATACTGCCCAAAGCGGGATTGGAACGGACAGCGTGATCATGCGCAAGCTTTATTTTTGTTTTTATTTTTTCGTATAAGCTGACGGGAAAGTTAATATGGTAGTGTTCCAAGTCGGTATCGTACCGCGTGTCGTCTTGGGCGGCGGGAGCGTTGCCACCGCTTTCTATCGCCGACAGGAAGCCTATTTCATTCTGCCCGGGACGGCACAATAACTCGTTGCCTACTGTAACGGGACTGACTTCCAGGTCGGCAAGCAGTGCTTGATAATGGCGGGTGACAAATTCATCTTCAAAGATTACCGCAACTTTATCTTTTAATTTCAATTTATAATTGTCCATACTGTCTTTAACCCGTTCCAGCTCTTTGGCAATTAAGTCTTCTGTTTTGCTTAAAAGTTCCGGATCGCCGAAAAAACCGGCCATGTTTTTTAAAGAATTAATGATGTTGTCCATCCCGATAAAGTTAAATCTCATCCATCTGGTGCCAAATTTATCCTGCATGACATCCACCAAATCCGCCACGACCTTGTCGCTGCTGAACAGATTTAATTTAGCCTGCTGGGCGCTTTGCAAGTCGTCATAGCTGCCGTCCCCCATTAAAACCGCTACGATATCATAGCCAATCTGTTGAAAGATCCGGGCAATTTCTTTCGCTCTCCGGCCGTTGTAAAATTCACCGATTATATTAACCGGATATTTTCCCACATTTTTTTGCCCGGTGCCGATAACGTTCTCAATTATCCCAAGATTAGCCAGTCTATAGCCGGGGATACTTTTAAAACCTTCACAGGAAAAAGACATCACTTTAATTCCATGTTCCTTCTCGGCTGCTTCCGCGATTGCCTGCACATCATCGCCGATCAGCCCTACCGGACAAGTGGAACAAACGGCTATGACCGGAGGATGAAAAATTTCCACCGCTTCTTTAATAGCCTGTTGAAGCTTTTTTTCCCCGCCGAAAATGATATCGCTTTCTTCCATATTGGTGGAAAAGCTGTAACTGTAATAATCGTGCCGCGCATTTGCCGGTCTGTGATGGAGGCGGTTGCCGCCCCAGGAATAATAGGAACAGCCCGCCGGCCCGTGGGTAATGATTAAAATACCGCTGATCGGACTTAACACCAGCCCCCGGCAGGCCATGTAGCAGCAGCCGTGCTTGCACAGGACGCCGGGTATGTCCATCATTAAGGTGCTCAGGTCCCTTTCTCCGGTGAGAAATTTGTTCTGGGTATGGATACGTTCAGTTAGCGACACTATTTCTTCACGCTCCCCATCGGCCGGCCAAATCTTCCAGTTCCTCAAGTTCCATAGGCGTAGGTATGACCAAGTCCCTGTTTTCGTCAATACTGTCGGCCAGACTAGCGTATTTTTGGGCCTGCGAAGATTCGGGGGCATATTGAACTACGGTTTGTTTATTAATCTCAGCCTGATGGACAATACTGTCCCAGGGGATAAACTCAATCATCCGGCTGCCGAGTTTTTCGGCGAAAGCTTTGATTAGTTCTTCTTCTTTCTTAATCCGGCGCGCATTGCAGATAATCCCGCCAAGGCGGGCGCCGCCGGTAGCCGCGAATTTTTTTATCCCTATGCAGATATTATTGGCGGCGTACATGGACATCATCTCACCCGAGGTCACGATATATATTTCCCGGGCTTTTCCTTCCCGGATCGGCATGGCAAAGCCGCCGCAGACCACATCCCCTAAGACGTCGTAAAATATATAGTCCAGATCGGCGGTATAGGCGCCCATGCTCTCCAGCAGGTCGATGGCAGTAATAATGCCCCGCCCCGCGCAGCCCACCCCGGGCTCAGGACCGCCTGACTCCACACAGCGGATGCCGCCAAAACCGGATTTTAGCACATCGTCCAGCTTTACTTGGCCATACTGGCGCAAAGTATCCAGAACCGTTTGCTGTCTTTTCCCGCCAATGAGCATTCTGGTGGAATCCGCTTTAGGATCGCAGCCTATCTGCATGACGATTCTTCCTTTTCTGGCCAGAGCGGCAGTCAGATTCTGGGTAATCGTCGATTTGCCGATGCCGCCTTTACCGTAAATCGCTATTTGTCTGCGTTTCTTACTTTCCTTATGCATATTTTCCCCCTTCCCCTGCTGTTCCACGGAGCGGCCTGAAGCCGGCTTTTTATTCGCTTCGCCCTCCATCTAAAATCAGTTTGCCAGCGGCACACAGCTTTTGATTTCAGCGCCATGATTGTCGGCAAGCCTTGTTATCCGCACATTTATTCCATAGGTATCTCTCATGTTCGTCTCGGTGATGATATCGTCCGCCGTGCCGATCTTAACACCGTTTTTGTTCAGTAAAGCCACTTTAGAGGAGCAAAGAAAAGCATGATTGGGGAAATGGGAAGTCATGATCACGCCGATGCCTTCTTCCGACAGTTTTTTTATTTGCAGGAGAACCCTTACCTGATTG
>NZ_MVQM01000047.1:0-4991 GCF_002067195.1 Pelotomaculum sp. PtaB.Bin117
ACTCACGAGACGGTTACCCGTCCACACGCTCTCCAGGCGTGCGCCTTCATCCACTCGGCCATCTCTCCGTGCACTGCTACTCAGGTATCACTATTCACTATAACTCGCGCAATACCGCCTTTAGAACATAAACCACGTTAAATTATTATACACGCATTTTTTATTCGCCGCAAGTGTTTTTCCCGCCCGGCGGCGCCAGGTAAACCTTGTAACGTAACCCGGTCAACGAACATTTATTATTAATGGCGAATAATATAATTTAACAATAATTACCTTGACGCATGGAGGTTAGAAGCAAACATGACGTACTATATGACACCGCCGGGCCGTCACCAGTTGCCGCCGCTCCCCTATCCCTACAACGCCCTTGAGCCGGTGATCAGCGCCAGCACCCTGCGGTTTCACCACGACCACCACCATAAATCATACGTTGAAGGCCTGAACAAAGCTGAGCTGAAGCTGGTGGAAGCGCGCCAAAAGAGAGATTTCGCTTTAGTCAAGCACTGGGAACGCGAATTGGCCTTTCATGGTTCCGGCCATATATTGCACAGCATTTACTGGACTGTCATGGCGCCGGTCGGCAGCGGCGGGCAGCCCTGCGCTCAAACCATTAACCAAATAAACAGCTACTTCGGCAGCTTTTCCGCTTTCCAGGAACAGTTCAGCGCGGCCGCGACAGATGTGGAAGGCTCGGGATGGGCCGTATTGGTCTGGCAGCCGGCCTGGGGGCGCATGGAAATCCTGACGGCGGAAAAACACCAGAACTTGACCCAGTGGGGCGGCATCCCCATCCTTGTGCTTGATGTCTGGGAGCACGCTTATTATCTGGACTATCAATACCGGCGGGCCGACTACGTCAAGGCCTGGTGGCAATTGGTCAACTGGTTTGAAGTCGAAAAGCGCCTCCTGCTGGCGATGCCCGCGCAAATACCCCTGACATTATAGCTAGTTAACTTCAGATCCACAACCTTCAGTGAAAAACCGGGTAAGGATTCAATTTTATATACTTGAATGTGAGTCGAGAGTGGCCCCGCTACTGGATCAGCCGGTTCTTGACCATGGTCAGGGGCAGCCGGATAGTCAATACGACGAAAGCCGCCAGCCAGCCCAAGTCGGCCAGGTTGGACCAGGCCACCTTGCCGTGCAGCAGCGGGCGGATAACTTCCACGGCGTGGTACAATGGCGTGAACCAGGGGAGAAACCTGATCCCCGCCGGCAGGTTGTCCACCGGAAAGAATACCCCGGCGAACAAAAACATCGGTGAAATCAGCAGGGTGAAAAAATATCCGAAAGAATCATAGTTCGGCGCGATGCTGGTCCAAACCAGGGACATGACGGAAAAAGACATGACCATCAAAGCAAGCGGCACCGGCGTCAACAGCGCCCAGGGCGACTTCACCAAACCGAACAGCGCCACCACGATTAAAAAAACAATGCCGTAAAGCACACCTTTGAATGTCCCGTATAGTATTTCACCCATAACCACGTCATCCATGCTCACCGGAGTAGCCACCATGCCCTGAAAAACTTTTTGATGCCCCATTCTGGTGAAGCTGCCGTAAGTCATCTCATATGTGGTGGAAAACATCGCCGAAGAAGCAATCAGCGCGGGGGCTAGAAAATCAATGTATGACAGCCCCTCAATCTGGCTCACATACACCCCCAGGCCGAAGCCCATGGCCCACAGGTACAGCATGGGCTCTATGAAATTAAACATAATATTTGCCTTCCAGGTTTTTTTGAAAACCAGCAGGTTGCGGTAGACGACCTTCATCACCAGCGGCCATGACAAGTCTGGGATAGCGGTTATGCCATTAAACAATTGTTTTCTTTTTACCATGCCGTCAGCCTTCCTTAAATTCTTCCGCAGTTATCCGGTGACCTATGGGCTTATGCAAGCGCACAGGTCACTTATCCGTATATTACCATATCTTGGAGCGGCTTTATAGAATTTACTGCAACAACTCAAAAGTCAAAGTTACGATGAGGAATGGTTTATTGTCTTCAGATATTCTGACTCCTGAATACCTTAGTCTTCTTTAAGCGTTTCGCCGGTAAGTTTCAGAAACACATCTTCCAGGTTGGCCGGCCTGAGCCTTTGATGTCTCACCGGAATACCCAGGGCGGCGGCCCTGCCGGATATCCTTTCAGCCAGTTCCCTGCCGTGGCCGGTGAACAATACCAGGTCGTCCCCCAACATCTGGCGGGCTTTGATCAAATCCTCGTTCCCCTCCATGAGAACCCCGTGCCGTGCCGGCTCCACTCCCAGTTCCAGGGCGTCGTTGCCGGTATGACGCTCAATCAATTCCCTGGGCGCGCCCCGCTCTAATATTTCCCCATGGTAAAGCACAATGAGCCTGTCGCAAAGCTGGCCGGCCTCTTCCAGATAATGGGTGGTCAAAAGCATGGTGGTGCCTGATTCCTTCAGTTTCTTCAAACGCTGCCACACCAGGTGGCGGGCGTAGGGGTCCAGACCCGTGGTAGGCTCGTCCAGGATCAAAAGCGCCGGCTGGTTGAGCAGCGCCCGGCCGATAGTCAAACGCCGCTTCAGGCCGCCGGACAGTTGCTCCACCACCGCGCCGGACTTGTCCTGCAAATCCATAAACGCCAAAATGTCCCCGGCCCTCCTTTGGGCCATATCCTTGGGCATCCTGAAGTAGCCGGCGTAAACCAGGAGGTTTTCCCAGACCGTCAATTCCGGGTCCAGGTTGTCCTCCTGCGGCACCACCCCGATTTTGGCCTTGATATTTCTCGCCCCGGTCATAATATCTTCTCCAAAAACCTCAAGTTTTCCGGCGGTAACCGGGGAAAAACCGTAGATCATTTTCGCTATGGAGGTTTTCCCCGCTCCGTTCGGCCCGAGCAATCCAAAGCATTCTCCCCCGCAAACGGTAAAGTTAACCCCTTTTACCGCTTCAAAGTCGGCGAACCTTTTCACCAAGTTCCTGGCTGCAATAACGCTTCTTCTCATTTAACCCCATCGTTCCTTCGTAATGAATCTATTATGAACATTATAACCCGACCGCATCATTCCGGATATCCTTTTGGCTTCCTGACAGACCACCCAGAACAGGCAATTTTCTTCAGAAGGGGTAAAGTGATCGCCGGTTTGTTCAAAATTTACCGCGTAGCAGCCTCCGGTGCATTTTCTGGAGCAGCGCTTGCAATTCTCCTGTTGACGGCTAATTGGATTTTTAAATGGTTCCAGCAAATGGACATCGATCTCAGTATTAACATTACCCACAATACACCTGCCCGCCTCACCGGTCAAGCCCAGCAGCTTGGAACAGGGACTGACATCTCCGTTAGGCGCCACAGCCAGCGACGTGCTGCCGGCCCGGCAGCCCCAACCGGAATACTCATTTTCATCCTTTTCGAATTCCTCAATAAAAACAGGGACACCTTTCCGTTTTAAGGCATGGTAGTCCAGCAATATTTTCAACAAATTAAGGCCGTACCGCGTGATCTCCTCCCTGCTCCAGCTCTTGGCGCCCTGCGCGGGGGCGATAATGAACTGATTGATACCCAGGTTCACAAGCTGTTTAAAATCTTCCCTCATACTTTCTATGGCGGCGTTGCTCACGGTCATCCGCACCCCCAGCCAGGGCTGGTACATTTTCATCATGGGAATTGAATAGGCGATTTTGTGCCAGGTGCCTTCCCCGTTTTTTGTCCGGCGGTAGCGGTCGTGAGTTTCCGGACCGCCGTCCATGCTCAACAAGATGTTGATTTTATATTGCGAAAAGAATTTTAAAATATCTTCGGTAACTAAAGTGCCATTGGTGGTTACGGCCCAGGTAACGGTCAGGCTGCGCTTTTTCGCGGCTTCCAGGGCATATGGCACAATTTGCTTGATTAGATCAAATTCCAGCAGAGGTTCCCCGCCGATTAAAGTTATATTAACCATCGGAAAGGCCGCCTGCTCCACCAGCAGGTCGACGGCGTTCCTGGCCGTGGTGAAATTCATTCTGTCACGGGCGTTTTTTTCGTGAACAAAACAGTATTCACAAGTTAAATTGCATTTAAAGGTCAGGTTCAATTCCAAGGCCGCCAGACCGAGTTTAGCCTGGGATAATTCCCTTTCAGCCAGGCGGGCTAATTTTTCCGCGTCCTCGTTATTTAAAAAATATTTTCTTTTTAAAACATCTGCGAGAACCCGGGGGGAGCGCCCGGGATTGGTTCTGGCATACTCCCCGATAAAAAACGCCGCCTGTTCGAGCCAAGTACCGCGGTCACTTATTCCCATGATTTATTCCTTTTCTTTTTTGCCGTTATTTTTCTGTTCTTTCTTAACCGCGAAATCCATCGGCATAGGTGATGAAACCGGCTCCATTCCGGCCGGCGCTCCCGCCGCCGGACCAGTTACGCCGTAAAACTGGGCGGCGCAGTTATACCCGCTTGACGGGACGCACTGTAAAGCATTAAACGAGAAAAAGCCGCAGGGCTGCTGAAACTGGAATGTGGTGCACGGCTGCTGGTATTGGCATACACACGGCTGCGCGTATTGGGAGACGCAAGGCTGCTGGTACTGGCATGCGCAGGGCTGCTGATATTCATACATGCAGGGCTGCTGGTATTGGCATGCGCAGGATTGCCCGTACTGGAAGGACCCGCAATAAAAAGTCGGGCACCCGCCGCTGTCGGTCATTGGTCCCACTACTCCGCAGAACTGCTGGCCGGGACAGCTATGCCCTCCCGGTATTTTGCAATGCGAACCAAATTGGAAAGGCCCGCAGGCACCAGGCGCATAGTTGTCCGGACAAGTATAGACGCCCGGGCAAAAGACCGGCGGCCGGCAAGAATGCTGCTGGCTGCAGGCATACTGCGGTCCGGTGCAGCCGATCTCCGCTTTCACGCTATCCCTCAGTTGTTCCGCGAGACGCTCCATGCTTTTCCCGGTCAGGGTCTGTTTTGAAGGTTCCCAGACGATTTGAATCGCCTTGAGCGGGATTGTGCCGACTCCTTCAGCAGTCTCTATGCGCACAGATTGC